>NZ_JABXKO010000079.1:0-22148 GCF_017114965.1 Nostoc sp. JL31 | reverse complement strand
TATTTAGGCTACCGGAACTAATTACTTCGCCAAATCCTCAGAGCGATCGCTTTCAATATAAGTTAACAGTAGAAGATAACGGCAAGCAGCATACAGTGACTGTCAGTGAAGCAGCATTGCCAGGAACCTTAAGACCCCTGATTGAATGGTTGCAAACAATGGCACAAAAAAGGTAATTTGCTGAAAAACTTCAATTAAGGCTGACTTAACAATTCAAAATTCAAAAATAAATTCTAAATGCAGTGTGGTGTGATGAATGAATAAATCAATCAAACGAGCTTTTTTAGACACCGAAGATGGACAAATTCTTTACCGTATTGGTGGCGAAGGAGAGCCTCTTTTACTACTACACATGAACCCACGTAGTAGTGATGAATACCGCGAATTAATGCCAATTCTGGCACAAAATTACTGCGTGATAGCAATGGATTTTATGGGTTTTGGAGATTCTGATAAACCGCCAAAGTTGTATTCAGTGGCTGACTACGCAAAAACTGTCATTGCTTTGTTGGATGAGTTAGGTATTGAAAAAACAAACATTCTGGGAAACCACACGGGAGCTTTTGTTTCTGGAGAAGTAGCAGCAGCTTACCCAGAACGTATTAATAAATTAATTTTATGTAATGTAGCTGGCTTTGGTGAAGCTGGAAAAGTCGATTTAATGAGGAGATTTGATGAAGGTTTCGTCATTAAAGAAGATGGTTCGCACTTGATGGAAAGATGGTTGGCTCGTGCAAGATATGTAGGTTCTGCTGAGTTAAATCATCGATGGGTTTTAGATGATTTAAAATGCTTTGGCTATCCATTGTATGCAGTTTGGGCTGTGGGAAATTACTGCATTGAAGCTGCCGAAAGATTTAGTTTAATTAAATGTCCAGCTCTCATTCTTTGGGGAATTGATGATGTGGAAGAATTTGAGCGATTGGGTTTAGCACTAGCACAAGATAGATATTTTCTCTCTCAAGCTCTTCCTCATAGTAAAGTTGTCGAGTTTTCAAACGGAACTATTTGCATGATGAACCAAATACCAGAAAAAGTTGCAAAAACAGTATTTGAATTTTTGGATAGTGCGAATCTTTAAAGACAGTAATATCTTAGTATTTTTTGGTGGAACATTTATTTTAGTTTCTGGATTGTCACCCACTATGAATCTTCTATTTAGACAAAACAGCTGTACACTTAATCTCAACTATCAATCCTGGTGTAGATAAACCAGTAACGCCGATACCAGTCCAGGTAGGATAGTTATTAGTAAAATAGCGGTCTTTTACTTGCATAAACAATTGTAAAAACGGAATGATATGCAGTGATTTATCAAAAGCAGTTGCTTCAGTTTGGAATTCCCCTAAGCCAGTACCAGTGACATGGTAAGTAATCATTTTTACCACATCATCAAAGGTAGCTCCTCCTGCATCCAGAACCTTTTTGACGTTTTCAAAACCCTGAACAAACTGGGCTTCTAAGCCTTTAACAATTTGTAAATTTTCATCTCTGCCTACCTGCCCAGAGATGTACAAAGTATTACCAACTTTAACACCAGGGCAATAATGAAATTTTTCATATAAAATTTCCATTCCCTTGGGAACAATCACTTGGCGAGTGGACATCACGAATTTCCTTATAATGTTTGTTTGAATAATAACGAGTATACAGTTTAGCAAATAAACACTAGTTTAGATCAATTTAAAATGTCACTTTAGCAGAGAAATGAGAAAGTAATTGCTTTGAAATTATTTTTAGTTTATGCATTCTTATTTCTCTATATTTTAGAATTTAAATAACGTCCTCTAGGCGCACCTATTACCTGTCCTTGATGGTAAATTATGTTCCCCCGCAAAAACGTACTTTTCACTCGTCCCGTTAACTCTACACCTTCAAATGGTGTATAACCTTGTTGTGACTCCGACTCAGCAGCACGTACCACAAAGGTTTCATTGGGGTCTAACAGCACCAAGTCAGCATCATAACCAATAGCAATATCACCTTTTTCTAACAACCCAAAGCGCCGCGATGGGTTCCAAGATAGCAATTTAGCCATCTGGCTGTAAGACATTCCCCGCTTGCTACCTTCACTAAATACACCAGAAAGTAAATATTCTGTACCGCCAAAACCAGACTTTGCTAACCAAATATTATTCGGGTCTTTAACATTTCTTTTTTGTTCAGCAGAACAGCAAGCGTGGTCGCTAACTATCCAATCTACTTGATTGTTTAATACTGCTTGCCACAAGTATTCCACATCAGCGCGAGGACGGATAGGAGGGTTAACTTTTGCCCAAATACCATTAGGAGTATCCACATCTAATAGCAAATGTCCAACAGTAACTTCTCGCCGAAAATTGATATGGGGAAAAGCAGTTTGCATTGTCAAAGCTGCTTCCATTGCTTTACGCGAACTCAGGTGCAACAAATTTATATTTACACAGTTAGTTTCATTAGCCAAATAAGAAGCAATACAAATTGCTAAACCTTCAGAATGAGGCGGACGCGTTGCACTGTAAGCGTGTAATCCGCTCAGACTAGAATCATTTTCAACTATTTTGGTATAAGCGTTGAGAATTTCTGCAACTTCACAGTGCAAACTCAAGCTGATAGTATCTCGTGCTTCTGGATGTTTTTCCATCAAGCGAGTTAGACCGCGCATAATAAATTCAAAATGGGCAAAGTCGTATCTTTCCTCTTTGTTAATCATCAAAAAGAGGTTTTGCTGGTCTGACAAACCATGCAACCCATAGCCGCCATAAAACATGAAGATTTTAAACGAAGATATACCGTGTTCTTCAAATAAAAAAGGTATTTCGTCGATATGTTGGCTTGCTATAGGTGCAATGTGATAGGCGTAATCTACAAAAAAATTACCTGCGGATAAGGCCAAAACCTCTGGAAAAAAATCGCGGTAGGAGCCGCCTTTGTTAAGATAATACTGCCCTGTACGGATGTAATTTAGGCTGGTAGTCACGCCTCCCATTGCGGCTGCTTTGCTTTCAGTCACAGCATCTTTGTCGAGGGGTTGATAGATACCGACGTGCATGTGGGCATCCACGACTCCAGGAAAGCCTAGCAGGTTTTTGCCATCAAATACTTCTTTGCTTGTGTCTGGGCTAATATTAGAGGCAATCTGAGCAAATTTTCCATCCTTAATGCCTAAGTCAAGTAGTTCGATTACATCCTGATGGGGACGAACTACCCACACATTTTTGATAATTTGATCTAATACGGGAGTTTCAGACACAGTAGACCTCACACTAAAATGAGTTTAGTCAGGAATTCCAACATCGAATCTGGACGAAGACCAAATCCCATTATTATATAACGGTTTTTTATGAAATCATCTTCAGGAGAAAAGACAATGGAAACTTTTAATGAGTATCATATAGACCCAAAAAAATTTACTTTTCTCAAAACTTTTGAAGATAACTGGCAAGTGATTAGAGAGGAATTTAAACGCTTTATTAACCAGGCATCTGATGAAGAGAGAAAGTTAACTTACGATATTCTAGGGCCTAAAAGTAAAACGATTAAAACCAAGGGTGATGCCAAATACAGCGCTTTTGGTATTTTATTTCAAGGTCTTTTTATTGAACAATATATTCAAGCTTATCAAATACAATATCCTGATTATGGGCCAGATGAGGCATCAAAAAAAGCACTTTTGTTAAGAGAAAAGTATTTTCCAAATTTAGCTAATTTGATAAAAAATGTGAACTTCATTGATGATGATATCATCAGAAACCTCTATTATGGTACATTCCATCCAGGCTTGGATATTAAGCTGCATGTAAACTATAACCCTCATACAAATCGTGGATATTTAGGATTAATAGTGCCAGAAGGAGATGTGGCTATGAAAATATGCCACGATCAACTTTATTGGCATGAAGGAAAATTCTTGGTTTTAGATCATAGCTATCCACACTGTCCACATAATTACACCAATTATGATAGAACTGTTTTGGTTGTAGACTTTTTTAAACCGGATAAGCCTAGAGATGAAGCGATCCGATTTGAGAAAGAGCAAGTCACGCAACGGATGCAAGATAATCCTTACAGTTTAGGTGTTTTTGGTAAAAGCGATAAAGCTAAAGAAGAAGATTTTATCAAGTATGGTTTAGCTCATCAGTTAGAGTGGGATAAAGCTTTATAAGCATAGTGTAATGCACCTTAGATTATTGATAGTGCGTTAGCCGAAAGCATAACGCACCCTAAATTTAAATTTCTCAACATAGCTTTAAATATTTGTCCCAAATTCCTTATATCAATGAATATAAAAACCTATAGAAAGTTAATAGCAAATAAACTAAATCAAGATTTTAAATCTGCCATTGAAATTGTCGAAATTCCTATTCCCAAACCTGCCCCTAGTGAACTTTTAATTCAAAATAAATTTTCTGGCGTTAACGGTGGCTTTGACACTTTACTTTGTCGTGGTGACGTTCCATATATTAACTTACTTCCTCCCTTTGATTTGGGTGTGGAAGCTGTGGGGAAAGTTACCGCTATAGGTGAAAATGTCAAAGATTTTCAAATTGGTGATGCTATCATAACTATGGCACGTGGCGGTGGTTATCGAGAATATCAGGTTATCGATGCAAACTTAGCGGTGAAGGTGCGTGAAGCAACACCAGAGTTGCTAACACTAATGCCTACGGGTGTATCAGCTTTGGTGGCACTGGAACAAGTGGGGGAGATGAAAAGTAATGAAGTGGTTTTAGTGACAACAGCAGCAGGTGGAACCGGTCATATTGCGGTGCAGTTAGCAAAATTAGCTGGTAATCATGTCATTGGTACTTGCAGTTCTGAGGCGAAAGCAAAGTTACTAAGAGAATTAGGGTGCGATCGCATTATCAACTATCGCACAGAAAATCTCAATCACGTCCTCAAGCAAGAATACCCCAATGGGATTAATTTAATTTTTGACTGTGTAGGTAAAACCGTATTTGATACCTGCGTTGAAAACTTGGCAGTGCGCGGACGCTTAATTGTAGTTGGTTTCATCTCCGAATACGCAAAAGATGTAGAAGAAATTACACAACCACGCCTTTATCACCAGCTATTTTGGAAAGCTGCTTCTGTGAGAGGCTTTCTCATGCCTCATTATAAAGAATATATGGCAGAGGCACGCGATCGCCTCTTAAACCTCTTCTACACAAACAAACTTAAAGTTGCTGTTGACCCAACACAGTTTCAAGGCATAGAATCAATACCCGACGCTGTAAAATATCTCCTCAGTGGTCAGAATTGTGGCAAAGTGGTAGTGAGATTTTAAGCAACACGGTATTAGTTTATATCCAGGCGAGGATAAAAATGACACAAGATTCAGAAAATACTTTAAAAGTTGCTCGACAGGCATTTGATAATCTTACACACGGTATGGCAACTGGAGAGTGGGAAGCTTTATTAGATATGCTCACAGAGGATTTTACTCTTTGGTTTCCAATGGCAAAATTCCACGGTTTAAACGTGGGAAAAGAGCGAGCTAGAGAATTTTTCGAGTACGTTTCTGAATCCTTTAGTCCTGGGTTGAAGCTGACTGGTCTAGACCGTGTTACCAGTAATGAAACGACTGCTGTCTTTGAGTTTCGGGACGACGGTCTTTTATTCGGACAGCCTTACAAAAATCGGGTAGCAGTTTCTTTTGATGTACGTGGAGACAAAATTTGTGGCTATAGAGAATACTTTGGTAGTGATGGTAAATCGTATTAAATAATTCGTAATTCGTAATTATGAATTATGAATTATGAATTATTTAATTTAGTTTTGTTAGTTACTCTCAGGGTTGAGTTCGTTGATTTCTCTGCACTTAGCCTCTGCGGCTTGATATGCTGCCAGATAGTCTTGACCACCCAACATTACATCACCGTAATATTCATAAGGTGGGTCGCCATAAATTGGCAACGGATCATCTTCTGGATAATCTTCTTTTGATTCTTCAAGGATGGCTTTCAGTTTTTTAACAGTCAGACTATGTGCTGCAAAATACCAGATTTCTTGGGGATTTTTGTTCAGGTAAGGTAATGTGGGATCGATAATGCGGACATTGGAGGCGTCGTCTAGCTCAATCCAACTGTGTTCAATCGGTCTGTATGGCTTCCCAGCAAAAGCTAAAAATCCCTGAATATACCTTGCTCCCTCAGTGGATAATGCTGCTTTATAAGCATTATCAAATGGAGTGCTAGCTTTGCTGTTTATCTGTTCAGCAATTTTGATTGACAGCGTTTCATCCAATAGTTTGTTCATCAATAGCAAGGATTAGAGCAGCCATGAAAACATCTTACCACTGCTACTTACCATTTTACTTGGGTATTGGGTATTGGTTATTCACTAATGACTAATGACTAATGACTGATGACAAACTTTACTTTGTGCTAATCACCATCTGTAAATTTATTAACAAGTCGCTTGAGGTGTAGGGCTTGGATAAAAGGGTTTTGACACTATTACCAAGGTTTTTAATCATTTCATGATTGAATGCTAATCCACTAACACCAATAATTTTGATGTCTGGATTAATTTTTTTCAATACATTGATCGTTGTTGGCCCATCCATAGATGGCATCATCATATCAACCAACACTACACTAATTTCTTGTTGATGTTTTGTATATAGTGCGATCGCATCAATCCCATCACTAGCCACTAAAACTTTATAGGCATTTTGTTCTAACCAGGTTTGAGTAACCTCTCGAATTGAAGCTTCGTCATCAACAACAAGAATTAATTCTCCATGCCCTGCTGGTAATTTCTGATCTCTAGCTAATTTACCATCTACTTCGATTGTCTGCGTTACGGGTAAGCAAACTTGAAACTCTGTACCTTTGCCTACTTCACTAACTACATTCACAAAACCACTGTGGCTTTTGATAATGCCAAGGACTGTTGAAAGACCAAGCCCTGTACCTTTACCCACTTCTTTTGTTGTGAAAAATGGCTCAAAAATTCTATCTACTATTTCTCTTTTAATTCCTGTGCCTGTATCACGCACAGTAATCATTACATAAGAACCCACCTTAGCATCAATATTCATCCGGGCATAGTGGCTATCAACCCAAAAATTCTTGGCAGAAATCTTTAAGATACCGCCATGAGGCATAGCATCACGAGCATTAATGCAGAGGTTCATCAGCACTTGGTGTAACTGAGTCGCATCGCCAAAGACATTCCACAGGTTTTTCTGGGGAACATCAATGTGGATTTCAATAGCTCTGGAAAATGTTTGCTTAACAATATTTTCAATTTCTAAAATTGAATTACGTACCTGTAAAGTTTTAAAGTTACCTACAGATCCGCGTGAAAACCACAGCACTTGTTTAACTAAATCTGCTGCGCGTTTAATATTTGTTTCCATAATTGTTAGCCATTTCTGACTGTTTTCATCCGGCAGCTTTGGCTCTAAAAGTTGTACTGTCATCATCATGGGTGTCAGTGCATTATTGAGGTCGTGGGCGATGCCACTTGCTAGAGTGCCAAGACTCTCCATCCGCTGGGCCCGGAGAAACTGCGCTTCGAGTTGCTTTTTCTCTGTAATGTCGGAGTTGACAATCAGAATGGATTTGGCTTGCCCCTGATGATTGTTTACCAGTGTCCAGCGACTAGCAACGATGATTTCTTTACCTTGTTTTGTGACTTGATGTAACTCACCTTGCCACGAACCACTCTCAGCTAAAGTTTCCTGGATGTTTTTCAGTTGGTAAAAACTTGGCTTTCGATAAAAAAGCTGATTGGCATTCTTGTCTACTACTTCTTCTGCCATCCAACCGTAGAGATGTTCAGCCCCTTTATTCCAAAATTGAATTTGGTTAATCAAATTTTGAACGATAATTGCGTCTGTGGTGATGTTAAGCAAAGCAGCTTGCTCACGGATTTTCTGTTCTGCATCTTTGTGTTGGCGCAGCGCAGCTTGCTGTTCGGTAATATCAATTAGAAAGCCTGCCATCCGAGCAACTTTGCCTGTAGAGTCTAAAAAGATATACCCGTTATCCTCAACTGTGATGTAAGTGCCATCTTTACGACATACACGAAATTCAAGGTGGAATCGCTCTTTTGTGGATAAAACGCGGTTAATCTCTTTGTTAAAGAAGTTTCGATCATCAGGATGAACCAATTCTAGCCAGCGGTTCAAACCTCCAAACATCTCAGGCATAGAGTAACCTAATATTCGCTCTACATTGCCATCATATTTAATCTCATTGGTATGTAAGTGCCAGCCGTAGAGAATCTGACCACTTGCTTGAATTAGTGCTTGATAGCGATTGTTCCACTCATCTAATGCATCTGAATGACATCGTAGTTTTTCTTCTATCCGTAGGCGCTCCAAGATTTCGGTCTCTAAACGTTGATTTTGCTCTGTGAGTTTTTTTGTGAGGTTTCGTAAACGTAAATGGGTATTTACCCTAGCTAAAACCTCTTGATATTCTAGAGGTTTGGTAATGTAATCTACTGCGCCAAGATTCAAGCCTTTGACTTTATCTACCTTGTCACTCATGGCAGTTATAAAGATTATGGGAATATCTTGAGTGGCTGGATTTTTTTTCAAAAGTCTACAAGTCTCAAAACCGTCGATTACTGGCATTAATATATCTAGTAAAATCAGATCAGGCGAAGCATAAGCTGCCATTTTAACGGCACTTTGACCATCTTCAGCTACTAAAACTTGAAAACTGTAATACTCTAAAAAATCAAATAATACTTGTAAATTAACAGGAGTATCATCGACTATTAGAATAACAGGCTTTTCATTTTTATTAAAAATCATGCTTGCCTCTTATTAATTTTTTTTTTAAATTATCGAATTTGTTTGCCTTTAAAATAAAATCCTTGACAACTTGATGAACATCTGTGGCAGATGGTACTTTATCACCTACTTGTTGGAATGGCAAAAAAACTTTGCTATTTCGACTATCTCTTGGTTGATTTAACACATCATATTTTCTGCCAATTTTTTTAGATATTGACAAATTTTGGACTTGAAATTAAAAAGATTTAATTAAAAGTAAACTATGCCCACAAAATGCCTATATCTCAAATACGGTTGGATTAAGAAAAGCGCAACTCAACAAAGCCCCGGAAATGTTGCTTTATCCTGCGGGAAGACCCTTTTGTACGAGAGGCTTGCGACACGCTATGCGAACGCCAACGCGTCTACGTTCCTCAGAGACCATCACACTTTTATCCTCTTTCCAAAAACAAATGAATATAGTTAAGGGCGCACAGCTAGCTGCACGCCCCTACTACGTTTATCTATAAAATCATGGGGTTGTGGAGGGATCGAGTTTTAGCCGAGCTGTTTTAGGACGACATGGGCTTCCCCAACAAACCTGCCCAGAAGGCATATTAGTAAAAACACTACTACGAGCGCCAATCACAGCATTAGCTCCGATTTGCACTCCTGGCCCAACAAAACAATCTGCTGCTACCCATGCACCATTTTCAATGGTGATACTCGCTGTTTTCAACCCAAAAGCAGGATCTTGGAGATCGTGAGTACCAGTACACAGGTAACTTTTTTGGGAAATTACGCAATGTTCACCGATATGGATTTGATCGAGGCTATATAAAACTACGTTATCTCCAATCCAACTGTAGTTACCAATGGTGACTTTCCAGGGGTAGGTGAATCGGGCTGTGGGTCGAATTAATACACCTTTGCCGATACGAGCGCCAAATAATCGTAGCAAAGCACAACGCAGAATATTTAACGGTTGAGGAGTGAGGGGAAAGGCGATCGCTTGTACAAACCACCATAATAAAACATACCAACCTGGACGCCCCCGGTCAAACCAAGATTGGTCATATTTGCGTAAATCTACGAAAGGTTGGTCATTAGTCATTTAATTTTAGATTTTAGATTTTAGATTTTAGATTTTAAATTTTTCCTTTAATCCAAAATTCAAAATTCAAAATCTAAAATTGGTATATTTAAGAGTCAATAGTCAATAGCTTTGCTTCTGCTTCTCTGCTGCCCTGCCCCTCTGCTCCTTCATCCGGGATAGTTGCAGTATTTAAGTGACCACCGCAGTTGCGTAATTCGTAAAGTTTAACGCCAATCTGATATTCATATTGACTCAGCAATCGCCCATATATATATCCTGCTTTGCCATCTAAAAAACCGCGTTGAATTATATAAAACAAAATAAACCGCAACATCGGTTTAAATGGTAGGCGTACCCAAACTTTTTTCAGAAATCGTTTGCGTTGCACGGCATCCCCAAATAGATTAGCGCCGATAGTACCGCTATCATCTTTACCTGCAAGAATATTAAAATAAACACTGGCTTCCCAGTTTGAATAGCGGTTATGGCGTTCTAACCAGTGGTAAAGGTCGCGGAAGTCCTCGTGAAGCATATCATTTTTGAGATACCCAACTTTCCCTTGCAAAATAACGTGTTCGTGAACTTCATTATCACCAGTATTAGGAATATCTTCTGTATTTAGATTTTCGTAGCGACCTTTTTTATGTTGAAATAAACGTAGATTCCAATCAGGATATTTACCACCATAACGAATCCATTTTCCTAAGAAAAATACGCGACGGTTGAGATAATAACCTGTATATTCATCATTTTGAATTGCTTGGTCAATTTCTTCCCAAAGTTCCGGGGTGATGCGCTCATCACAATCTACAATTAGCACCCATTCATTACGAAAAGGTAGATTATCTAAAGACCAGTTTTTCTTTTTGGGCCAGCGTCCATTGAAATTGAATTGCACGACATTTACACCGTGACTTTTAGCAATTTCAATGCTGTTGTCGGTACTTTGAGAATCTACTACAAATATTTCATCTGCTCTGCTGAGGCTAGCAAGGCAAGCAGGCAAGTTAGCTTGTTCGTTTTTTGCCGGAATTAGTACTGAAACTGGTATTTTAGATGACATATTGAGTAGAAATTATGTTACTGGTTATTTCTTATTTGATGTAGATAAAAGACCCTGAATAGCAGCATTTAAGTAACCAATCTGACCGTAAGCATACACCAGTTTGTCAAATCGTTCTGCTGGATCTGAGAAATATTGTAATGCTTTATACAAGCCTCGCACAAACCGTTCGCTACCTCTCTGCAATTGAGCGATCCCAGCTTTACCAGCGAGTTGTTCTCGATAGCATTCACTGATACCCTGCCACCAGCCTCGGTTTAAAAACCAAGAGCGTTGGAGGCGCTCTGGGGCTACATTGTGAGCGACGAGTGCTTCGGGAAGATAAGCAACTTGCCAACCACGCTGTAGGGCGAATTCGGTCATTTGCAGTTCTTCGTTAGATAATAAATTTTTCCCCACTCTACCGAGATGAGGATCGAAACCGCCAATTTCTTCTAGGAAACTGCGGCGGATAGAGTAATTTAAGCCTCTGGGTGTTGAGCCAGGTTGCTCAATGTAGATGTTACTGTCACCTAAGTCGTATGCACCCAGATTTGCAGCTAGTCCCGGAGATAGCCACCGTGGTTGTTGAATTCCTGGAGGCCACAGGAGAGTGACTTTGCCACCTGCGATCGCTAGCTTAGAATTATTGTAATAGGCAGAATATAAAACTTGTAGCCAGCCCTGACTGGCAACGGCATCGTCATCTAGATAAGCAAGAATATCACCACTGGCTACCTTTGCACCCGTGTTACGGGCGACAGATAAACCAATGGTGGGTTCAAAAACATACTTCAGGCGCGGATTGTGGGTTCTTTGTTCTACAACTTCACGAGTGCGATCGCTAGAGCCGTTATCAACTACCACAATTTCAAAGTCAGCAGCAAAATCCTGCTCTAAAAGACTATCAATTGCAGCCCCTAAATAGGTATCTCGATTGTGAGTACAGATAATGGCAGAGATTTGGATGTCTGGCATAGATTGAATTTTGGATTTGAGATTTGGGACTTTCCTTCGGAACGCTACACGTAGCTTGCTTCCCCGGAGGGGTACGGCTACGCTCAGTCGAACGATTTTAGATTAAAATCTAAATCCAACGCATAACTGCTGAGAGTTAATCTAAACCAAAAGTTACCGACCTACCAACCGAGTTTCTTCGGAAATAATCTTTAAAACTTTACGTTTGTTGAATATGACTGTGTAAAACTACAAGAGTTTGCGCCAGTTGACTAAGGCGGGTTTCCAAAGATTGCTTGCGCCCTAACAGTTGACGTAACTTTTGGTAACGAGCGATCGCCATACTAACATTGGGCACCTGATCCGGTGGACATGGACGTGACCAAACTTTACCAGTATCGTCTACACCACAGAGGCGATAGCCAGTAATAGATGATTGATAAGATACTTTTCCACCAGTAGCACAAATCTCTTCTACGTAGTTCATCAGGCGGTCAACTTCTGCATGACGCAGTGTCGCAGTTCCTCCTGGTTCTGGTTCGGTGGGATTGGATTCTAACCAGCCATTGACAATTGGCCCTTCTAAGTAAATATCCTGAATTTGTTTCAAAATATTTTGCAATTCTGTTTGCCAACCGGCCACAGTTTCCTGAATTTCTTGCAAGAGATTCATCGCTAATGCTGGATTAGCACCGTGGCGATGGCTACTAAAGGTCGGAGTTTTCAACTTGGGTAGGCTGGGTGTTTTGTTACCATTCTCTTCTGCTTGAAAGGTCTGCACAGATTCATGGTGAGGAAAGAAATTTTGGTCAGCAGGATAATCACTCTCGGTATTTACACTCAATTCAATTGTATGTCCTTGTGACTTTACTTCCCCATCCTCAGAGGATGAAATTTGTGTACTTTCTGTAGGTTCGTTAGCTCCGACGCTGATTCTAAAAGAGAAAGGCCGTTTTGTTGTCGAATCAGTTGTTTCGGCAGTAGAGGCAGTGCCGCGATTGCCTAAATCGTGTAGAGTTGCTTCAATGCGTTTTAAGCCTGCGTTCATAAAGACATCCTAAAGTTTGCTGTCCCCAGTAGTATTGAATAATTAAGAATGGGGTAGTTGGGATTTTTGGCTTTTGCCAGTTGTAGCATCTAATGATGTTGGTGCTAATTTTATCCCTTAAAAGTTATTTGAAACAAAAAATCTCACCAATGAAGTAAAAAATGTGGTGATAAATTGTAACCGTGGGTATGTGGAGGACGCAGGAGGCAGGATGATTAGAAGTTGGAATTTATCTGTTGCTCTCAACCCCATCTAATTCCAAGCCACGAAATCGTAGATTTTGGTGGAGGACTATAAACCGCAAGCTCACTTGCGAGAATAACCGGAGGAGGCGACGGCAATATTCCTTCTGCCTCCTGCCTCCTGCCTCTCAAGTTAAAATACTCAGTAAAAAACTTTGGGTAAAATCATCTTAGTAACAGGGCCAGCACGATCTGGTAAAAGTGAATGGGCAGAAACTTTAGCCATACAGTCAGGAAAAGCAGTTGTTTATGTAGCAACAGCCACCGATAACCCAGATGACCAAGAGTGGCATCAACGTATTTTAGAACACCAACAACGTCGTCCCCAAGACTGGGTAACTTTATCTGTACCTGTGGAACTGTCTGCTACCCTTGCTGATACCAAACCCTATACCTGTCTTTTAGTTGATTCTTTAGGAACTTGGGTTGCTAATCTTCTAGAACAGGACGAATCTAGCTGGGAAAATACCCTTGCAGAGTTTTTGGAGACGGTGGAACTGGTTGCTGCTGATATGCTGTTCGTAGCAGAAGAGGTGGGTTGGGGTGTGATACCAGCTTATCCCCTTGGGAGGGCGTTCCGCGATCGCCTGGGTTCTTTAGTACGCCAGCTAGCAACACTTAGCGAAACTGTTTATTTAGTGACTGGTGGTCATGTCCTCAATCTCAGCATCCTTGGTTCGCCATTGCCAAATAAAGGAGATGCTGGAATATTCAGAAGTCAAGATTCTTAACTCTTGATTCAAATTAATCCAAAATCCAAAATCTAAAATCTAAAATTGTATTATGGCAACCAAACAAGAAGTTAGAGGATACCTTGCCTACTGGTTTCAGTTGGGTAAGAAAGTAATTACGGGCAACGGTGAGGCAAGCTTTTTGCCCCAATCGGTGCTAGATGGCGATCGCTATAGTGAAGAATTTGAAGAGTGCTGGCAAAAAATTACCTCGCCTGAATCGGGTGATTGTTACCTGGAGGGTACACATGAAACCATTACTGAATTGTTGACACCAGCATGGGATATGATGCCTTGTGGCCGTTGCAGTATGCCAGTAGCCAAGCGAAACGTCGGAATGCCGGCGTTGTTATGTCCCTGCAATGATTTACCTAACTGGCCGAATACTGAATTGCCAGCACCGCGAGAGCCAATTAAAACTCAAGACCAACTCCAAACAATTCGCGATCGGCTTGTAAAGAATATTACATAAACAAACAACCAATTTGGAAATCTGAGAACTTTTTTCTAATTATTTGATTATTTTAATTTCTCCTGTAGTGCCCTTGAGTCTTACTACAGAGTTTTTATATGCCTGTAATAGCTAGTGGAAAATAACTATTGGTTCTTAACTATGCCCAATCCCCAAAATCCTAAATATTTTACTCATTAACCGTGCCACTATAGAAAATAGAGCTGCAAATTGAGCAATAGGAAGACTAAAGAACACTGTGCAGATAACATTCTTAGGGACGAGTTCCGGTGTACCCACGCGATCGCGCAATGTTTCCAGTGTCGCCCTGAGATTACCCCAAAGGGCAGAACTGTGGTTATTCGACTGTGGCGAAGGTACTCAGCATCAAATTATGCGGAGTGAACTGAAAATCAGTCAACTCTCCCGAATTTTTATCACCCACATGCACGGCGACCATATCTTTGGCTTGATGGGACTTCTTGCTACTTGCGGCTTGGCTGGCAATGTAGAACGAATTGATATCTATGGCCCACCTGGATTAAATGATTACATTCAATCCGCCTCACGTTATTCCTACACCCACTTTTCTTACCCAATCAAAGTTCACGCCGTCCGTCCAGGGGTAATTTATGAAGACGATGACTTCACCGTTAGTTGCGGTAATTTGCATCATCGCATCACAGCTTTCGGCTACCGCGTAGCCGAAAAAGACCGAGCCGGACGCTTTGATGTGGAAAAAGCCAAGGCGTTGCAAATTCCTCCTGGTCGGGTTTACGGTCAACTCAAGCGCGGTGAAACAGTTACCCTTGCAGACGGACGAGTGATTGATGGCACCCAATTGTGCGGTCCTACAGAAATTGGTCGAAAGATTGCCTATTGTACAGACACAATTTATTGTGATGGTGCAGTGGAATTAGCTCATGATGTCGATGTATTAATTCACGAAGCAACCTTTGCCCATCAAGATGCAGATATGGCTTTCCAGCGGTTGCATTCCACAACCACAATGGCAGCACAAACAGCCTTAGCCGCTGGGGCGCATCGACTGATTATGAGTCATTTCAGTCCCCGCTATGCTCCCGGAAATACTTTAGAGTTGAAGGATCTCCTCAAAGAAGCTCGTGCTATTTTTCCCCGTACTGATATGGCTTACGATTTTATGATTCATGAAGTACCCAGACGGCGGGAAGTAGAGTTAACCAAGGTAAGCGTTTAAATTTTGGATTTTAGATTTTAGATTTCCTATTGAACGCTTCTAATCTAAAATCTAAAATTAACCAGGCTCTATCTTAGATTTTAATAGCCCCATCATAATATCAAGCAAATAAACAGTAACTTCGTTTTCCTAGTAAGTCAACTATTTAACCAACAATTTACGGTTAACTAGATGTATCAAGAATATACAAATAGTATGGTTTAAATATTTTTCTCAATGTATTTTTTATATTACAAGTTATCAAAACAACTTTAATATATAGCAGTGTTGTGAATCGGATAATTTTATACTCAAATACTTAGGAAAAATAATTAATTTTTCGTCAAGATTTTTCTTCTTTCAATAAAATATTTATTAAAAATTTATCCTTCCAACACTGATTAAGAATTTATATGCATGAATTGATGAACATGAAAGCGCCAGTTTGCATAATATTATGCCAAATTAGCTTGTCATTGTTGGAAGAAGAATTAAGTATGCGATCGCAGCTATTAGGTGTAAAAAAAATCATTTCATATTTATCATAAATCTTCCAAATAAATATAGTGTTTCGATATTAGAGGAGTTTAATAGTGGCTAAGACTAGTCTGAATCAAGAGCAACAGGTTACTACTTCAGCACAAGGCGCAGTTGACATCAGACAACTATCTACTATTTTGCTTCGCCGACGCTTTCTGATTTTTGGGGTTTCCTGTGTAGTTATGTCAGCGGCTAGCCTCTTGGCTGTCATGGCCAAACCTACTTACCAGAGCAATATGCAGATATTGGTGAATTCCAATTTATCTGAAGGGGCACAGTCAAATATTCAGGTTACTGATTCAAATTCTCAAGTTGTTGATTCCACAACTCAGATGAAACTCATGCTGAGTTCTAAGTTACTTCAGAAAGCTGTAGATTTACTTCATTCTGATTATCCTGATATTACCTTACAAGACATCAATGGTCAAAAAGAACATAACAGAAAAGCACCTTTAGAAGTAACTCCAGAAGCAGGAGGCATAGGAGCAAATAAAGTTTTTAATCAGGCATTTAAAGTTTCTTTTAATGATGACGATCCAATAAAAGCCCAAAGAGTGCTTCAAGCTCTACAAAAAGTCTATCAAAACTACAACAAACAGCAGCAAAAAGAACGTCTAAATCAGGGATTAGCTTTTGTAAACACTCGCCTACCTGAGATAAAAAAAGAGGTAAGTAAAGCTGAGAAAAACTTAGAGCAGTTTCGCAAAAAACATAAATTACTCGATCCTGAAGTCCAAAGTAAAATTCTGCTAGAATCTCTAGCCGATATTCAACAACAACTACAAACCACTCGTGCCAACCTTCAAGATGTAAACGCTCGCTACGATAATCTAGAGCAACTAATAGCGTCTTCATCTCAACAGAATACACTACTTTCTTCTCGTTTAAATCAGTCAAGCCGCTATCAAGCATTATTAAGTGAAATTCAAAAGACTGAACTAGCATTGGCTAAGGAGCGGCTCCGCTATACAGATGATTACCCATCGGTACAAAAATTAAAGCAGCAACGCCAAAGTCAGCTATCTCTCTTACGAGAAGAGGTAAAAAATATTAGTAATAGTAGTAAGGAAAAACCCCTATTCAAAGGACAAATGCTAGGGGTTGATCCAACGCTAGTAGATGAATTTGTTTTGGTAAAAACAAGTGTTTTAGGACTAACTGCCAATGAAAAAAATCTAGTCGAGTCAGAACAGCAACTACGCTCTGAGCTAAACAAATACCCAAGTTTAATAGCAGAGTATAATCGTCTGCTGTCAAAGGTAGAAACTAGCCGCAAAAACCTTGAACAACTACTCCAGGTACAACAGTCATTAGGAGTGAAAATTGCTCAGGAAGGATATAACTGGCAAGTTTTGGCAGAACCTTCTCCCGGTACTTATATTGGTAACAACAGATTATTACTTTTGGTTGGAGGAGCGATAATTGGGCCGATTTTAGGTATCTTAGCAGCCCTGATTTGGGAAAAGTTTAATGACGCTATTTATTCTGCCGGAGATTTAAAGAAACTGACGAATATACGTGTACTGGGATCAGTACCAAAACTACCGTCACGTGGTGTCAAAAAGCGGCGGCTGGGGCTGCCTTGGAACGGACAAGTAAGCTCAAATTCTTCTGTAATAGAAGCCAGTAATAAATTGCCCGTCCATGAAACTTTAGACATGATCTACCAGAATATTCAAATATTAAAATATCCCTTAACGTTCAAGTCGCTGATGTTTACTTCAGCACTACCAGGGGAAGGAAAGACAACCTTAGTATTAGGGCTTGTAGCTAGCGCCGCCCGGATGCATCGACGGGTATTAGTAATTGATGCTAATCTACATAATCCTAGCCTGCACAAAATATTGGAACTATCCAATGATTGGGGACTATCTCTATTATTAGTTGATGAGACGACTACTCATTTTCAAAATTACATCCAGCCAATTCACCCCTCCATTGATATTTTGACTGCTGGCCCAGAACCAGAAGACACAGTAAAGTTGCTCAGTTCTCAACGGATGAAAGAACTAATAGAGGTCTTTGAGCAAAATTATGACCTAGTACTAATAGATGCTCCATCTATTTTAGGTACGGTTGATGCCAGGATTGTGGCATCTTTTTGCAGTGGTATTGTAATGGTAGAGCGCATGGGGAAAGTGACTAGAACTGAACTGACTCAAGCAACAGAAATTTTGAGTAAGTTGAATTTAATTGGAATTATCGCTAATGAAGTGAGCAATTCTCAAAAGGTATTGGCATCGTAAATCGAAGAAGAAAAGTTTCTTTCGCACAGCAGTCAGATTTGACCAATTGACTTTCCCCAATTTCTGATTTCTACCTTATAGTTAAAGCAAAATGCATAATTAGTAGGAGGTGGCAACCTCCCGCGTTGGAGAACTGTCTCATCTTAAAGTAGTAGACGCCATAATCCAGAGCGTCAATTAGATACTAGTGTGATTAGATGATCAGCATGAAATTCCAACTTTACTTAGGCTCTTTATTTTCTCAGATTAAAGTACGTTATTGGTGGGTAAGTATCTTTTTGTGGATTGCTTTGGCTGCCCCAGCCCAAGCGTCTGTAATCCTACGCGTGGCAATTGAGAGGGGCGTTAATCAGGTAAAAGTGGGTAGTTCCACCACTGGCATCGTTAAGGATAGTACTGGCCGGACTCTTGGACAGTTGCCAGCAATGAGCGCATATTATGCCCAAGCCGTTCCTGGCGGAGTTGCTTTAGATAAGTGGCAGTCTGGTTTATTTTGGATTGAGCCAACTGGCAAAGGATTTGTTTATATTGGCGATCGCTGGTATCGAGGCAGAACTCTGGTTGTTCCCACAGAAAAAGGCTTAACTGCTGTTAATTGGGTTGATGACCAAGAATATCTCTACAGCGTTCTCGGTGGCGAAATGGATGCTAGCTGGCCCCAAGAAGCTTTAAAAGCCCAAGCGATCGCAGCCCGTACTTATGCCCTCTACGAACGAGAAAAACAACGGAATAATCCCGTTTACGATTTAGGCAATACCCCCGATCGCTGGCAAATTTACAAAGGTGTCATCAGTGAATCTCCTGCGACTTACGCCGCAGTGGATTCTACTCTAGGGCAGGTACTAACTTACAAAAACCGGATTATTCTCTCAGTCTTCCACGCTTGTTCTGGGGGACACACTGAAAACGTAGAAGATGTTTGGGGAAGTAGCGAACCTTATCTACGTGCTGTTCAAGACTACGATCAAAATATCCGCGAGTGTAATTGGGTGAAAACCTTCTCGCCCAGTGAAATTAGCGCTAAATTTCCAGAGGTGGGCAGTGTGACGGCGATGATTCCAGAGACATACTCACCTTTCCGCAGTGTTAAAGTTTTAAAAATTGTCGGCAACAAAGGCACGAAGGTGCTACAGGGCGAGGAAGTGCGAACAGCCCTCAAGTTAAAAAGTACCAAATTTAGCGTCACCAAGGGCGCTGATGGTAGTTTTGTACTGCAAGGGCTTGGCTATGGTCATGCTTTAGGCATGAGTCAGTGGGGGGCGTACAATCTGGCTCGGCAAGGAGTGAACCACCTGCAAATTTTGGGACATTATTATCAAGGTGTAGCTCTAACACCAATTCAGGCGAAGTAATCAGGGATTGGGCATTGGGGACTGGTGCGATTCGTTGAGTAGCGAATTCCGGTATCCAGTCCGGGCATAACTACTCCAATCAAATCTAGAAATAGAAATGATTGAACTTTCAAAGATATACAGGTGAAAACCGCTCTACGACGGTGAAACTTCTATTGCTCTCAAGAAGCAAAGCCATAAATGTGCTTCCTGTGGTCTGAAATTCATTGATGAAGAAAAGGTACATTTGCACCACATCGACGGAAATCACGCCAACTGGAAAAAGAAAAATCTTGAAGCAATTCACGAGAGTTGCCACGATTACAAGCACATGAGCAAAAGCGCAAGCTAAGAACATCGGGAGCCGTGTACACGGAAACGGGTACGCACGGATCTAACTGAGAGGTGCGGGGAATAATATCCCCCATCGACTCAACCATTATTAATTCTTCTCTCCCTGCCCCTCTGCTCCCCTTCCCCTCTGCTCCCTATTCCCCACTCCCACGTTCTAAGCGCCGCTGCCATTCAGCGTCAATTTTTGCAGAACGCTCAACTTCCTGGTCGAGTAAATCAGTTTCGCTAGAATACACTAAATCTTCGTTGCCAATGACTTTTTCTGTTGCAAATTGTTGGGCATAGTTGATTTTTTGTTGCAAAAGTGCATCAGGATTTGCCAATAGCCTTGCTCTGGAAAGGCGAGCGCAACCGCGATCGCCTATTTTGCGATTACGCCACCGAATCCAGAAATAACGCAATAACGGTATACCTAAAAAACCTGCTCCGTAAGCCAATAGCAGCCAATAAATTCCTTGTACAAAAGCTACCAGTCCACCTAACTGGACAGCAACAGTTCCATCTCTCAATAAACTTCCCAGTACTAAAGCACCAACAAAATTTAGTATCCCTAACCCAGCACTCAGCATAATTTGCCCGGAACTTGCGGCACTAAAACGCCAGGGAAATTCCTCCAAGTGATCTGATATTGCATAACGGCGCTTTTTAACTGCACTCACTTGCAATTCTGGGAAGTAATAAACAATTTGACCTTCTGGACTTACCCCTGGTTGCCCATTAAATCGCGTCAGAACGGGCAGCATATAATCTTCGTACTCTCTTGTGTATCCTTCGCCAATGTCATCCAAATATGGGGCAATTTGTTCTGCTACCACTGCACCACGGTTACTCCGAATCACCGTAGCAATCTCTTGCCAGCGACGTTCTTCTAAGTTGGCGTTAGGATTACCATCGCCAAATAAAAACGAAAACACAGCTTCAAAGAAATTCAGATTACTTTCTTCTTGCCTTTCACGTCGCCGTTCCTGGTAGTGGGTGTCATAATTTGGGCTAAGATACCAAAATAAATTTGGAAAATAGAAGAAGCCCCCACCGCCGGAATTACTGCCCCGATTGTCGCCGTCACGGTCTGAATTGATAGAGGTAATGATAACGAAGATGGTAATAGTTATCAGGGCGATGGAAACAGTTAAGAAAATTCCAAAAGAAATACGAATCAGGTAAAACAGAACACTCCAGACCTTTTTCCACCATTCCTGCAATCGTAGTCGGAAGTATTTATTACGCAAAATTGCTCGAAAATTTTGTGGAAAAAGGAAAACTATATCACCTGAATCCGCTACCTGTAAATGTCCGCCAGCATCAGATGCCAGGGCTAACAAGCTTTGATTAGCTTCAGCGACGTTCAATCCTGCCTGAGTTGCCACATCACCAACGGTGACACGGTAGCCCAGTTGTTCCACAGCTTGCATGATGGTGGGACTAGGAGCCATTGCTCTCCCCTCCTATTGAAAATTATTCCTTTTCTTAAGTATAAAGTTTTATTTTGAGCGACTTAGCAGGGGTAGAGGTAAGAATTCAAAATTCAAAGTGTTGACGTTCGGTCTTACACTCTTTAATTGACTAGACAATCAACAAATGATCGGACACGCAAAATGATATAATTACTTGCCTCAGATTGGTTAAATCAGCAAATTTTCTGCTCAAATATGGTTCAATACACTCTCGCTCAAAGCCCAGAAATTATCCTTACTGTTTCTGGAAAAGATTCAGCCAAAGCCCGTGATAAAGCAATGGATCAGTTAATGGAACTGATGGATGCAGGTAAGTTACCCACAGAACTGGAAGAAGGATTTGGCCCTCAACAATTAATTGAGGTAAAAGAGTCAACTATTGATACTGCTAGTGGTGAGGATAGTATTACCCAAGCTGTCCAGATTCTGAGTAACTTGGCTACGCTCAAGCTGAAAGTTCAGGAATCACGAGCTGAAGCGTTGGAAATTCGCAAAGCTGTTGATGTGCTGTTTACTGATGACTCGGTGACAGAAGAGGAAATTACTCGACTCAAGGAAGGTTTTAAAGTTCTCAAAAATTTTGCCCAAGCTAATGTGCGTTACCAAGAAGCGCGAGCTAAAGCAGAACTAGCTCGGAAGACTCTAGATCAAGCTCTCAAATCTCCTGACAAGAACCTATCCCACTAATACCGAAATATGGTAATCTACTTCTCGTATGAGAGGGGTGTATCTGTGTATGGCTGGG
>NZ_JABXKO010000023.1:0-2819 GCF_017114965.1 Nostoc sp. JL31 | reverse complement strand
ACGCACGGATCTAACTGAGAGGTGCGGGGAATAATATCCCCCATCGACTCAACCGCATTAATAGCGATCGCACTTAAACACTTTGATAACTCAATACTCAGAAATACCGTATTGGTTTTGGCAATTTTCCTAGTTTTAACCGCAACGATTAACAGCTTACGCACCCAACAAGAACATATTTAAGTATGATGACGTAAGATGTTGTGCATACAAGTTACACAATTTAAATCGTAGGTAAAAACTTCAAACCCTCTCCCCTGCTCCCCTGCGGTTTCAACGCATAAATTAAGTACTTAACAGCTTACCCGCCCAGCGTCTCTCAAGAGAGAACTTTTAGCAAGCGTTCGTTAAGCACGCACAATAATGGTCGGTTGTTACACACATCATTCTGATTGTTATTAGCCAGAATAGATAGTTAGAGCCGTAATCGCTGACAAATTCAAAATTTATAAAAATGAAAAATATTATCTCGATTGGTTGGAATAACTGGTTAAAACGGCATAAGGAATTTGTTTTACTATTTGACTCAATTGCTGCCGCTAATGAGATTGCTCTAATGCTTAACGCTCAATGGGATGGCTGCAATGGTGTAATTGTGGCTTCTAGTGATGAGGTAGCTGTTAACACTGCTGCCAAACTCTTACAAGCTACATGGTGTTATCAAGGCGCATCAAAAGCTGTTTTAGACAGAGTAACAACTGATGAAATTTTACGCCGTTATGCAATCGGAGAAAGAAATTTTGTTAATGCTAATTTGAGGTGTGCAGTACTTGCATCAGTGAAGCTGAGTGAAATTAACCTAAGTTATGCCTCCTTGAGTTGGGCGGACTTAAGTCAAGCCAATTTAAGTAAAGCTGATTTAACAGCAGCAGACCTGAGTCAAGCTAATTTAAGTAGAGCTGACTTAAGTAAAGCATACCTAATGAGGGCAAACCTAAGCGAGGCAGACTTGCAACGAGCTTCACTTCAGGGGGCTAACCTAAGTAGTGCTAACTTAAGTGAAGTCAACCTCACTGGTGCTGATTTAACAGGAGCTAATCTGTCACTAGCAGACCTAAGAGGAGCAAATTTTCACTTGTGCAATTTGAGTGGGGCTAACCTAACAAATGCCAAATTAATTGAAAGTGACTTGGCTTTTGCTCAACAATGATCGCCGAACTCCAGTATTACCTTTAGTCAGTTCCACCCCAAGTCCAGGTAGGATTGCCATTCTTTAAACTATTTTTTAGCACTACTAGGGGATAATCATTAGCATCAGAGCCACCAGCCAAATCTAAGATGAAGTAAACTTTACCTTTAACAAAGTGCATCCGTAAATAATTAATCTTTCCAGAATAGTCTTGCCCATCAACCTTAGTCATTCCAGCAGAAGCAAAGCATCTAGCATATTTTGGTTTGAGTGTCCCAACCCATGTAACGCTAAAGCTATTACTGGCTTGAACAGAGATATTACTGGCATAGGCACTCAGGTTAATAGAGCCATCTGTTGCAAAACTGCCTTCTTGATAAGGACGGGGTTTTTCAGTGACAATCACCTTGCTTGGACAGCTTTGTTTTTGCTCGTTTTCACTATAAACTTTTAGCTCAATGTTTTGTGATTGATTTTGTGCTTGGACGCACCAGTTGGACAACAGAGGCAGTAAACCAATACTTGTGCCTATAATCAAAATCAAAGGTTTAAATGAAATCATACTCAATATCCGACCAAATACTAAATTGAATCTAGTATTAGATTTTAGTAATTAATTGGGGAAATTCAAGTCAGGATAATTACTGATAAAGGGAAAAGGGAAATGTTGAAGAAAAAACTTTTCCCCACAATCCCAACAAGTCTATTTTTAGTAACCCAAGCAAGATGGGACTCACAAGTTTTGCTCGGAAATTCTCGAAAAAATTGCGTTGCGATCGCTTGTAAGCTAAAACATCTTACTAACTACATAGACCGTAGATGTACACGCACTCTTAAAGTTAATTCAGACTTCGCATACTGTTGAAATACCCTCAAAGCGAGTTGAGAATTTCATGCAATACCGAATAGGAATGAAGATGTTAAATATTGCTCCGATTAAGGCTGACCAAGAAAGTCTCCTTTACCAAGTTCTACACCGCAGTGTCGAAGAATATCGTATGCTGTTGTGACATGGAAATAAAGGTTTGGCAAAATAAAATAGAACAGATATGAAATTCCTTCAAAAGATAGAGTATTGTCACGCATCTGTAGGGTAATTGTTCTCTCTTCTGAACCGTCGATTTGCTCAGGTTTAAATGTATTTAAGTGAGAGATAGTTTTTTGAATGCGGTCAATAAGTTGGGGGAATGTAGTTTCATTATCCTCAAACTTGGGTGCTTCTATCTCTGCTAATTTTGCAGCACCTCTATTTGCGATATCACAGGCAATTTGTACTTGTTTCGATAATGGAAACATATCTGGGGATAGACGACTATTGATTAACACAGAAGGATCTATTTTTTTTGTTTCTGCATAAGTAGCACCTTTTTCAAGAATGTTTTTCAGGTTATTCAGTGTACGAATAGACACGGGTATTGAAGCTTTGTACATTGATATAGTCATTGATATTTTTCCTGGGTTTTGTTAGGTGATTTGGATTGTAGTAAGATTGCGATCGCTAGGGCAATCACAGCCGTGTTAATGGTGTGGTTAATTTACAGGCTTGGTTGTCAGTGTTTAGGGCTTAAAATTATGAGAAGGAATGTAATCACTAAATTAAGCCGAATATCTGTCCTACTTAATAAGTAAGCTACGGTGAACCTATCCCACTAATAATATTTTGTTAATCCAGATATGAATTGTAGCAAGG
>NZ_JABXKO010000011.1:0-23675 GCF_017114965.1 Nostoc sp. JL31 | reverse complement strand
TTCTCCGTATTTACTTATCTTTACATACTTTGGTTTTTTCACGCCAACTTACTTAGACAATCCTTTAAGATACTTGTCAGTAAATTTGTGGTTGGAGATCAAGCAATATGGTATTGCTAATCTTTTTGTAAAAAATATTCCATATCCAAAAGCTTTTAATGGTTCTTTGTGGACATTAGTATATGAATTTAAATTTTATCTTTTTGTAGCTATATTGGGAGTACTAGGGATTTTCAATTTTTATAAGAAAATTATACTTTATTTATTTTTGTTTTTATGGTTAATATTTGCTTTTAATATCGCAGTTCCCGGTATAGCTAGTAAAATTATACCGTATTTCTCAGATATATACCTTTTAAAGTTACTAATTTACTTTTTGGCTGGCTGCCTCTACTTTCTTTATAAAGAAAAAATAGTTTTTAATAATATGTTTTTTTTACTATCAATAATACTTGTAGTAGTGTCGTTTCACCACAACTACTATAACTTAGTTGCACCTTTTGCTCTTCCTTATTATCTTATTTTGGTTGGCATTTAAACTTCCTTTTATAAGTTTCGATAAATATGGAGATTTTTCGTATGGTTTGTACATTTATGCATTTCCTGTGCAACAAATGCTTGCATTCTTTGGCTTGCATAAAAGAGGTTTTATAGTATACTTCTTAGTATCTACTTAGTGGCTATTATCCTATCTATACTGAGTTATAAATTTATTGAGAAACCTGCCTTAAAATTAAAAAAAGTAAGATTACGCTTTATGTGAATTAAGCCATAGGATGCTGTTCAAAAGTAAGCCGTTAACATTTCACTATCTGTGAATTTTGATGATCGACCCGGTAATAGAACGTGTTGCTGTCGAGCATTCCTTATCTCATATTGGTCGGTGGCAAGGAGATCAAGCTCGTTACGTTGGTTATCGCAAAAATCTATTTGACCTTCGCCGTACTGCCGTTGTCCATAATCTTCATGTCCTTGCCAAAATTGTTACTAACACTACTAAGCAGTCTGCTACTTAATTCTGATTACTGAATCGGTGTTCTAGAAAGTCTGAGTGGATGTTCCTTTTACTTAGACTTTCCAAGACGTATTTCGAATTTGAAAACTTTTAGAAAATACGAAATTACTTAAGCTCGTCGCAAACCATATTCATCTTGGAAAAAATTGACGAGCCAATCTTTGACTTTATGGGTGGCGCGACAGTCATCCTCATTGTAGCGTTGGATAATTTCTAGTAAGGTGCGATCGCCTGTTTCTAACCATTGATCGTACCAGTAAATGCACTTAGCACCACTGGCTTCTTTATCACGCCATTCAAATCCTATCCAACGAGCGATCGCTTTCAAGGCATAGCTTTCTACGGGCAATGCTACACTTTGGGTTAATTGTTCATACACATCCACAAATCGATTCAGTACAGGACGCACTAACGAGTGTGGAGTGCCGTAAAGTTTTGCTAACCGTTTAACTGTATCAAACTCGTAGACACAAAAATGATAAATTGGCGCTTCGGGATATTGCCAAACCAAATCCAAAAATTGCTGCCAAACTAATTCTTCATCTTCTGGTTTGTCTGCTAAAAAGGAATAAAATTGTTCTGTATTAGTCTGTCTATTAACGACCAAAACCCCTAAGAGATAATCTAAATCTAAGTCTGGCTGGGCTTCAATATCAAAATAAAGCTCTATGGGCGCTGTGAATGTAATATCTTCTGTTGGTAGCGGATATGGTAAAATTAAGGGTCGTTTTTCTAATGTAGATTGAGCTTGCACTACCAATTTGGGCGCTACTTGCTTATCAAAACCAAGCAGGTTTTCTAAGCTGCTGGGACTGGTGTTAGCAAGAGATTCCAGTGTGATAATGTCTAAGGCTTGGAGTTGAGTGTAGCGAAGGGGTGTTACACCTGGTAGCAGTGATAGATGTTTTTCAGATTGAGCGATCGCATAACATTCACTATACCAATGGCAAAAATTGCACTTTTGGCGAGAAATAAACACCTCTGGCGGATTCGGTGACTCTAAAACTTGGATAAACTCCTCTAGAATCTGCTGCATCCGTGGCATCCATTTAAACAGATCCACTGCATAATTTGTATTTTTACTTCGCAATATAAGCGAAGCTGTTTCAGGTGCAACTCCCTGCACTGATGCCAGCACTTGGACATGAAATGCAGCGACAACCTGATATTCTTGCTTAGGGCGCTTACCCAGTTCAATATTCGCCGGGACGTAGATCCAATCTCCAAAATTTGATTGTCCCGGTTGTTTCACGAGTAAATCTGGACGACTTAGCAGGGTGTCTGCTTCAGAATAATTTGCTAACAGTACTCCTTTATAGATGTACTCAACCCCACGCTGCATCAATTCTAAAGTTGCCTTCTCTGCCTTTTCCCAGTTGCCATAAGAATAATCTGGTTGGTGATAAGTCATCTGTGCTAAAGCACTCAACTGATGAGCGATTTTGTCCTGTTGGAGTTTCCGTAGCAACTCATTGGGGGCATCACGCTGACTTTTGTCACCGTGGATATCTAGAAAAGGTCGGCGTTTACAGCGTTGGTATTGCAGTAGGAGTTCAGCATTAATTAGCATCCTTTTAAGTTAACAAGAATTAGCACAATCTGGGAGTAACTGTGACAATTAAAATCTGGAAGTAGCAATCGCGTCCACGCTTAATTTCCCGTTTATTTTATACTGTCAACAGCTAGCTATTGGCGTAAGGGACTTCCAAAAAATAAATTATCCCAAATTACTTGTAAATTTTTAGGGACGCACATCTGTGCTACCCGGAGATAGGATGTTTTTTCACTGAAAGTCCCTAAACAGCACAAGCGTTTGTTTTTCTCCCAAATTACAGATGAGAGAGAATGACAAAATCACTTTTGAATCTCAATAGCCTGTATACAGCAGATATCCCCTGTGAATTATGACTAGTATTTCTGCATCACCAATCAAGCTGCATCGGCATCGAGAGCAATTTCCTGCTTTAGCGAATAAGGCTTATTTCAATTATGGGGGACAAGGGCCGATGTCCCAGAGGGCAATGGATGCCATCGCCCAAACTCAAGCTTATGTTCAGGAAATAGGCCCCTTTGGTAATGAGGCGTATAGCTGGATAGCGCCCCAGACTCAAGCTGCTAGAGTTGCGATCGCTTCCGAATTTCATGCACCATCTGAAACAATTACCCTCACCCAGAATGTCACTGTTGGCTGTAATATCGCCATGTGGGGTATTGAATGGCGTACTGGCGACCATCTGTTGCTCTCAGACTGCGAACATCCAGGTGTAATTGCCACAGCGCAGGAAATCTCGCGGAGATTCGCTGTAGAAGTTACCACCTGTCCCCTAAAAGCAACTTTAAATGAGGGCGATCCGGTAGAAGTTATTGTCCAGCATTTGCATCCCAAGACCCGTCTTGTGATCTTGAGTCATGTTTTTTGGAATACTGGTCAAGTTTTACCTCTTGATAAAATTGCCGAAGTATGCAGGAATAATCATTCTTTTTTACTGATAGATGCTGCCCAATCTGCTGGTTTATTGCCTTTAAACTTAACTGAATTGGGAGTAGATTTTTATGCTTTCACTGGTCACAAATGGTTATGTGGCCCTGCGGGTGCTGGTGGTTTGTATGTTCGACCAGAAGCACGAGAAAGCCTGAAGCCTACGTTTATTGGCTTGAATGGCATTGTTGTAGATAGTCAATCTCAGCCTGTGAATTGGCTTCCCGATGGGCGACGATACGAAGTATCTACATTAGCTTATCCCTTGTATCTTGGGTTAAAGGAAGCGATCGCAATTCATCAGCAATGGGGAACGTCACACGAACGTTACGAACAAATTTGCCACAACAGTGAGTACCTCTGGCGACAATTGACGGCGTTACCCAATATTAAATGTTTGCGAACTTCCCCACCCGAAAGCGGTATAGTCTCCTTTCAACTTGAAAATAAGCAACCTCAAGCTAATTTGAAGTTGGTAAAATTTTTGGACTCACAAAGGATATTAACTCGGACAATTGCCGATCCTAGCTGTATACGTGTTACTGTTCATTACTTTACTTTAGAATCGGAAATCGACTTATTGATTGAGGCGATTCAAAGTTTTTGCAAAATTAATTAAAAGTTAGGAGTTGTAAGTTAGCGTGTAGAGATTATGATTTTAACTCCTAACTCCTAACTCCTAACTTAAAAATGGAACGCCCAATTTTATACTTAGCGATAACTAACCACGGCTTTGGTCATGCTACCCGCACGGCTTCTGTAGCTGCAAAAATTCAAAAGTTATGTCCAGAAGTTCTACTAATTGTGGTGAGTACTGCCCCACGCTGGCTGCTAGAGTGCTATATAGAAGGCGATTTTATCTATCGTCCTCGTGCATTTGATTTAGGTGTGGTGCAAACAGATAGTTTGACAATGGATAAAGTAGCAACTTTAGAAAAGTTGCTGGATATTAAGAAGCATCAAAATTCGCTGATTGCCTCGGAGGTGAATTTTATCCGCCAAAATCGTGTTAATCTCATTTTGGCTGATATTCCCTTCCTCGCTTCTGGGTTTGCCAAAGCTGCAAATATTCCCTGCTGGATGATGAGTAACTTTGGGTGGGACTTTATCTACCGGGATTGGGGAGGTGAATTTACCGCAGTTGCAGATTGGATTAGTGATTGGTATTCAAAGTGCGATCGCTTGTTTCGTCTCCCTTTCCACGAACCAATGCCAGCTTTTAAGAATATCACAGATGTCGGCTTAACAGGCGGTTCGCCCCGTTACTCTGCTGAGGATTTACGTTCTCTTTGGGGAATAACTGCACCAGTCGAAAAAACTATTTTGTTGACTTTTGGCGGCTTAGGTTTACAGCAAATTCCTTATGAGAACATGGCGCAATTTCCAGATTGGCAATTTATCGTATTTGATCAATCTGCACCTGATTTACCTAATTTAGTGAAAATTAATGACCGCAAATACCGCCCTGTAGATTTTATGCCTATTTGTGGGCGAGTTGTCTCTAAACCTGGTTATAGTACTTTTTCGGAAGCCACAATACTAGGATTACCAATAGTCACCATACCGCGTGAAGACTTTGCCGAAGCAACTTTTCTAGTAAAAGGCATAACTAATTATAATCAACATCAAATCATCACCCCATCTGAGTTTTTTCAAGGGACTTGGAATTTCCTTTACGAGTTACCCCAACCTCCAAGGCAATCTCAACTAATTGCTAAAGATGGGAATGAAGCAATCGCTCAAGCTGTTATTAATTATTTACAAATAAAATAAAGTCATTCAAAACAATATCAATGTAATAATGCGAACTCCAACTATAGATAAATAAATCTACATCTCAAGAATACAATTTACAGATGTTAGCTGGCTTCAAAAAGATTTATAATAACCATACTCAATCTAGCGATCGACCAATGGTAAAGCAACAACCAAATCAAGCAGATTGAACTAATAGCTAGATTTTACTGTCATCAATAATTACTGTTTCAAATGACTCACTACCAAAAGTTACTAAAAATTTCCACTACTGGCAAATCTTTTTACAATATCACTGCAAAAATTGCAGATGCAGTTACAGAGTCGGGGGTGGAAACTGGTCTTTGTACTTTATTTTTACGCCATACTTCAGCCAGTTTAGTTATCCAAGAAAATGCCGATCCTGATGTTCTTGTGGATCTAGCTAATTTTATGGCGAAACTCGTGCCAGAATCAGGCAAATACATCCATGATGCAGAAGGTCCCGATGATATGCCAGCACATATCCGTACCGCACTCACCCACACTTCTGAACATATCCCCATTAATCGTGGTCACTTAGTACTGGGAACTTGGCAGGGAATTTATATTTGGGAACACCGCCAGCGCAGTCATTCCAGAGAATTGGTTGTTCACATTTCTGAGTAGCCGATTCTCAAGTTTTATTGAAGGTGGAGTTATGTAGAGTTTAAATACTCTGGTTATACTGTCTACCTTTTGGATATAATCTCCTAAAGTCACGGCGATATGCATCAAATAAATTTCGCCTTGATAACTTTCTTATCACAATTATTGATGCAAAATTAACTAGATATGCACTCAATAATTCGTGTATATTTGTAAATCCAAAAGTTAAGTTTATGGGTGATTATTAAATAATCTAATTATGCCGATATACACTAATATTTAGTGTAAGCTGTCTGGGCTATTACTATTACTATGAAGCAAGAAATAACACCAACGAATACTTTTCAACTTATTGATGAAATCCTTGCCCAGCAGTCTGTTAAATTATTGTCACTAAGTCCCCAAAAAACATTAATTACCAGCTTTGCAGAATTAGGAAATTTGATTGCACCACAAAACACCGACATTCAAATTCTCACAACTCTTCAAGAAACTCTCGAAAGTATAGTCTGCACTCAAATAGAAAATTTCCCAGAAAACATATTTTGGGATTTTGATTTTCTGGTAAATAGTATGCTTAGACAGGCTTTAAACGCAGATGAAGGCGCTATTTATTTCTTAAGAATTTTTTGTGAAAAGATGGTTTGTCTGACGGAGATGTTCGGAAATAAAACGGAAATGCGCTTCCGTTATGTTCATGATTTTATGTATGGATTTGAGTGGGCAAGATGGGTACAAAAAGAGCCACAAAAACGCGCACACATAGAGCCTTTTAGTCTGTTCTTTTTGGATTATTTGCTTGTCAAAGGTAAGGAACTTTTACAACGTATTAATCATGGTCAGGTCGTATCTTATAAACTGTGTGAGACAGGCTACCGCAACCCCTTTACCTTTTCTCGTGAACCAGAAGATGAATACCGTCTACTAACTTATCTTGCTGAAGAACAACTTATTCCAGTAGCAGTATGGGACTGGAATGCCAGCCCTGTATGGAACAAACCTTTTCAAGAAATGCGCCAGCAATTAGCATTAAAATTAAATATTCAACCACAGAGACGCTGATTAGCAATTAAAAATTGCTGAAGAAAATAATTATGAAAATTGCTGATTTAATTACTTGGTTTGAAGCATGGGCAAATCCTGCTTGGTGTGAAAGTTGGGATAATTGTGGCTGGCAAATTGAACCAGGAGTTTTGCAGGAAGAAACACGGGTTTTGGTGTGCTTGACACCGACTTTGGCGATAATGGAGGAAGCGATCGCAGAAAATGCTAATCTGATATTCGCCCATCACCCCTTAATTTTTAATCCTCTCAAATCTTTACGCACTGGTGAAGCGATCGCGGAAATGGTACGGTTAGCTTTTACCCACAATATTGGTATTTATACTGCTCACACGAATTTTGACCAAGTGCAAGACGGGACTGCTGACGTTTTAGCTCAGATTTTAGAACTCAAAGAAGTTACTCCCATAGAAGTTACACAGGGAGGATTAGGATATGGTCGTGTTGGTTTGCTAGAGCCATTTCTGACATTACAGGAATTACTCGCAACGATTCAAACTCGACTTGCTCCCCCTAATTTAATTTTTTCCCCGACTGCTGATTTACAGCAAACAATTTCACGAGTTGCCGTTTTAGGGGGTTCGGGAGCTAGTTACATTTCAGCCGTCGCCAAAACTGGTGCCCAAGCTTATCTAACTTCTGACTGTAAGTTTCATCAGTTTCAAGAAAGTCGCGATCGCAATCTTATTTTAATCGATGCTGGACATTACGCTACTGAACGTCCGGCTTGCGATCGCTTGGTGCAAAAATTCCAGTCTTTAAACTTAGACTGGGTGCAATTAAGTCAAAAAGATGAAGATTTCCGCCAGTTTTTTGCTTGATTACTGATGCTTGATTGGATTTTGTGGATGCTTGTCGAAAAAATTGATTGTTATCTTTTAACTATTGTTAAAACATTCAGCTTCTCAACATTGATGCTGAAAATTCCTATGCCCTTTTATCTCTGTATATTAATAGACGGAGTATCGAAAAATCATATTGTGATGTAAATCACTGGTTGGGTGTAATACTAATCACACAGTATCAATGTTTCATATCAATTAGCAAGAGAAGAAAATGTTCCACACTAGACCTAATAATTTGCTCACTCTGCCCTAATCAAGATGATTCGCACAATTATTGCATCTGCTTTCCAAACTGGATATCTTAGTGTTGAATCTGAGGGTTTACTCCAGCAGGTGCTAGCCACTAAATGCTATCAGTCAGAGGATTTGCCAGATATTGCAGCCCTATATGATGCAGTTCGCGCAGGTAAAATTAAACGAGAAGCATCCTCGTCGAACGCGCTTATAGAATTTCCCTTACCACATAAATCCTCCTGAGACTTCTGGAGTAGAATTTTCTCATGGTCTTTCCCCCTACCTCTTCCCTTACACTGTTGCCTTTTTTCAGGCAAAAACCTGAAAAACTCAAAACTATTTGGGTGTTGTTGTTGAAAAGCATCAAGGTCAGCAAGAGAATGAGTTAAGATCAGATACAAGTGGGTAAAAGTAAAGCCAAGTCCCCGGACTTCCCAGTAATGCCAATGATTAAAACTAGGCAAGTTAAACAACCGCAATCAACGATTGTTTTGGAGTATTCTTTATTACATAATGGTAAGAATGACTCACCAACAAATATAAACCTGGTTAGGACAGGTACCGAATTGTTTGACTTCTATAGAAGCAGACATTCCCTAGAATAAGCCGGAGGGAGATTGAGTTCATTGCTAGAGCATCTGATTTATGACCTAATATTATCCTGATATTTTGACAACTAAAAGCAAATTTTGGGATTGGGTTATGAAGCGTACTTGTTCTAAACAGTGAAATTAACCTCTTAAAGGTGTAATGTAATGGGGTAGAACCCAGATTTTGACAGGTTTAACTACGTTGTTTAAAAAGGCAGAAACAGTACATGCTACACCGCAAGATTTATCAACTGTGTTGCGATGGGCGCGAGGTATGTGTTTTCTTGCGGGACCAGCAACGCTGGATTGAACGCGCCCGCATCATAGACATAGAGGGAGATTTAGTGACCCTACGCTATGAAACAGAAGAAGAGGACGAAGTTTGTTCTTGGGAAGAAATGGTTCGCCTCGAGAGCATTGGTGCTGTAACGCAAAAATTGGCTTCAGTACCACGCGGTAATGTAGAACCTCTGATGACTGAAGATTGTCCCGAAGCAGAGCGCATCCACAACCGTTACACTGACTCGAATCCAGAATAATTCCGTGCTGAGTGCTAAGTGCTGAGTAACAAATCCTAACTCAGCATTAAGCATTCAGGACTCAGGATTAGATAAGCCTTCAAAGGCAGGACAGTAACCTTCGAGAGTTACCTTAAAGTTATACAACGGGGAAGCTGGGTTCCAACACCGCTGCCCCCTTTGATGTCGGCAAGTACCACAACAGTCTACATCTGTCCATGTATAACGATCGCTATTTTGGTTGAGCAGTTCTCGTTGAGACAATCCCCTTAATACTAGTTCTTCCCCTTGCCAACGAGCTTCGATTAAACCAGTATCGGCAAATTGCCGCCAACGCGGATCGGCAGTAATCACATTGGGTAGGGTAATTGTGATTACTGTTCCTAACTCTGTCAGTTCGCCTTCGTAGTTAGTCTCAGGTGCTGCCGGTTGTAAAAATGTGTCGCCGATGGGCAGTTCTACTAAGGTATCAGCCGCCGGAGAATGTATATGGTAGCGGTTTTGCAACTCCTCTAAGCTAGTCAGGTCTGCCAAGTAGGCAGGAGAACCGTGGACAAAAATGACGTGCTGGGGTCGCAAATTATGAATTAGCTGCGTAGTACCAGGACCATCACTATGTTGAGCTAAGAGATAGCTTTCGACAGTGGTGGGCGCTAAATATTCTTTATTAACTTTTATATCAATTTTTTCTGGTAGGAGAATCAGCCAGGGGCCGGTGTCTAGTTGGCAATGTTCACCTAAATCAGATGTCGAGTCGGTGAGAACAATACAAGGTGAATTGCCCACTGTGGGACGATGTTCTGGTTGTAACCGCCGCACGCGGGGACGCACCCGTTCATCCCAGAATAAGGGTTGATGGCGGGCAAAGTTCTGCACCGATGGGGGAAGATGGGGTAGTAGTTCAAGGTATGCATCGCAGCCAGTGGCGACAGCACCATCTACCCAAATATCTAAATCTCGTCCGGTGAAGTGGTGATGCGATCGCAAGAGCATTAATAATTCTTGACCCAATCCTAAAGCTGGGGTGGGAAGAATTACAGAACAATGGTCAGCGATCGCGCGATTAATTCGCTCGGCTAGTTGATTTTCTTGGTTACGGCGGTGAGGATGACGGGATGTGCCATAACTACCTTCAATGATTAGCACATCCAAGTCTAAGCCCCGCAGTTCCTCTAAACGCAAACCTTCTACTAAGCGGGAATTGGACAGAAAAAAGTCCCCTGTATACAGTAATTTGTAAGTACGCTGCTTGGTAGTGTAGGTCAGGAGAATTGCAACTGCTCCTGGTAGATGCCCTGCGGGAAATAATTCTGCCACCAAACCATCTTGCAATTCTATAGGCGATCGCAATGGCAAGGCATGACAAAATTGGGAAATTTTCTCAGGGTCTTCGTCTACCCAATTCAGCGGTAGTAACTTGCTAGTCACCTCACTACCATAAATAGGTAACTTGGGAAAAGCCTTATGCAGCGCCAGTAAGCCTTTGGCGTGATCTGGGTGGGCATGACTAATCAAAACTAAATCTGCTGGTAGGGGCGAACTAGCTCCACCTCTCGACTTAGTAAGCCCCTTAGCCAGCGATGAAATATCTTCAAAACCGCAGTCCAATAGGATTCGGTGTGGGCCCATCTTTACTAATAAACACACGCCCTCATTGTCATGCTGGACACTATAGGGCAAACATTCTAATTCAGTACCCGCTTCCGCAGCATCTACGCTAGAAGATGCCGACAGATTATCCCTCATGCTCTCCTCCCCTCAAACCTCATCATCATGGACATATCCCAAAAGCCAAAAGTTACAAAAATTTTGGTTTTGTGACTTAGGGGTAAGTTTTCTCGTGCGCCCCTACACCCTGAGAATACAGATTTTTGATTGGGGAGGACGCCTCCACCGAACCCGCACTGGTTCGGAAAGGTGGGCTAACGAAAAGCCATCAAGCTAGTAACTTAAGGAGTCTGGCTCTTGTTTATTTTCCCTTTGCAAGTTCTGAGCTATTTTAGTCAACTCACCCTACAGCAAGTCGCCAAAGGGTCTACAGACTTATCTCAATGTGCGGAGCCGTTACCATGATAGTTATCTGAATCATAAAATCCGTTTTTCGTGCCAAAGAATAAGCACGAAAGTGTAAATATAACTGTTAACCCGGCTAGAATCAGCTTTACATCCATTTGTTTGCTGCCCTTGAATCAAGACTTTCCTATATTAATTTAGTGCTTCCGCAATCAAACGGAATCACTAGAAAATCTTTACTATGCTTATATGGATTGGGCAATAGGTAAATTTACCGCAATCAGTCAGATTGTAGAACCTTTCGGTCAAGCTGTCTATCCATTTAGATGTAAAGCAATATGACAGCAGGAGCAATTTTCTACAGCCTGTAAAAATCCTCATCTAGAATCTGCTCAATCGAAAAAGGACAAACGGTAGGATATTCACTTTCGTGGGGTATGCGAATTCCAAACTTAGCTAGCTTACCTTCCTTAATTGCTAGCTTACGAGCATCTGGGTAGGCTTTTTCCACAGCCTCTATTAGAAAACTTTTGAGAGAAGGAGTATCTGTCAAATTATTGATAACTCGCTGACGATGTTCAAGTATGGAGCTATACCAGTTTCCTTTCATGCTATCGGGGACATGATACTGAACGCGTAACTTGAGTAAATGTGCTAACAAAATTGTCAGATTGCTTTTGAGCGCATTTTTTTCTGCTTTACCCAAATCAACTAGTTCCTCAATCAAATGCTCAATATCCAACGCCTCAAATTCATGATTTTGTAACTGTTGAATGGTTTGCTCAATCCATAATTGCAAATCTTGATCGTATAGCGGGTTAGGCATTTCTCAGATCAACTCCTAGTTACTCACTCGATCATAGCGATGAAAGCGATCGCACTTAGAGGATGTCTGAAAAGTTTTTTTGTATACATCTAACTCCTGGAGATCCCCCTAAAACCCCCTTAAAAAGGGGGACTTTAAGACTCTTATTCCCCCCTTTTTTAAGGGGGGTTAGGGGGGATCAAAAAATATTTGATACTTCTCAGACATCCTTTTAGAGACAAGGTAAATGGAATTGCTTGCGGTACAGTGCATGAACGCGGCTACACAAGTACGAATTACGAATTACCTAGTTCGCAACAACTGCACAAAGGTATTACTCACCGTATTGTCTTTAGTATCCGCCGCGTATTGAATCAAATCTTCTCGCAGTTCTTTGGCTGCATCTAAAGGAAGTAACGTTGCTAGCAAGAAATAAACGCCACGAAAACGCGGATCGCCCATTCTATCAACTAATAGTCCTTCGGCGGCATCAGTTTCGCCGAGAAAGTTTTGCACCAAAAAGAAATCCATGATTTTATCGTGGCGGAAGTACCATTCTTTCTTGGCTTCGCCTTTTTCATCTTGCCACTGACGGCTGACTACCATTTTGTATTTATCGTCTTCTAAAGACATGGCAACTTGGTGAAATTCATCGGCGGGTAGGGCTTGTTTGTCTTCGAGTCGCATTTGGTAGACTGCGGCTGAGAATCTTTTGAGCGGAAATTCTTGTTTCCATTCTTGCTGGTATTCTGCCGCCATTAGGTTGTATTGCTGTTCTTGCAGGCGAAACAAGTTTGGCTGTTTACCTTGTGATAGCATTAGCGCTACCACTGTTAGATCCATTGGGTTGGAAAGAATTCGGCGGACAGCATCTAACTCTTCTTGGGCTTGCTGGTTGTTGAGGACTTCTGTTAAATAATTGGTGCTGGCTTGGGCATAATCAGCACCTTGAATTTTGGCATCTTGGGGGAGTCGCGGCTGACGGGAGAGCAGAAACTCTTGAATTTGTTGTTGTTCAAGGGGCTGCAAGTAGTAGGTTTTGGCTGTTGAGGGGGGTGTCCACTCTAGGGGCTGGGTTGTCATGATAATGTTGCCCCGGAAATAGCTTTCGACAAACTGGCAGATTTTGGCGCGGGTTTCGGCGGTGACTTCGTTGAGTCCGTCGATGCAGATATCTATCGCGCCACTGTAAATCAGGTTTTTCAGGAAGCCGGCATCTTGGGCTTGGCCGTGTAGCTTGTCTTGGATGGCTTCAATTACGCCTTTATGACATTTTTGGGCGGGGAGATAAACGACTATGCGCTGGGAGTTTTGCAACAGATGACGGAGAAACATCGACTTGCCTAAGCCGGAATCTCCTTCTAAGATAATTTGTCCTTGAATGCTGGGTAAGGCTGCGGTAATTGGCTGGATGTCTCCTGAAGTGGGGACTTTGACTTTAGATTCTGGGAAGTATGATTGGTCATAAAAATTATCTAAGCCGGCGTCGGCTAATAGGGAAGGTTTGAAGGGTTCAAATAATTTGCGGCGGAAGGGGGGAAACCAGGTGAGGAGAAAGCCGACATAGCCGATGCCGAGAATACGGCGTACCCAAGGGTTCCAGAAGAAGATGGCTTGGACTTGGGGAAATTTGGGGTAGGCGAAGATGAGGGCTAGCCAAAAGGCAGCATGAGAGATGATGGTGATTCTGGCTTTGAAAAACCACTGCCAACCCTCAAGGTTAATTATCTGCGACTGCACCGCATAAGCTTTAGTCGGGTAGAAAGTTTTGAGGTTGTTGTAGTGGGATTGTAGCAAACCTATATCTTGCCATTTCTAATTAACTTTTTTGTCATTGGCAACTATCGAAATCTGTTCTGCTAAATCTTCTCTGAATCTCTCCAGGTCTTTACTAGGTTCCCAGGCTTTGAGAAAAACCTCCAGCGTTTTCTTGCCTTCATCGTGGGTAAGTTGCTTAGGAATTGCTTTTCTTTCAGGTCTGCCCAGCCATGTGAGCAGTCTATGTTAGCCGCCGCTTGTCCCAAGTTGCCCAATGCCGATGCCGCACTTGAACGAACGTTGGCGGGAACCTTTTCATCCTTGAGGAAATTGAGGATTTCAGGGACGTAGTTAGCCGCCGCTTGTCCCAGGTTGCCCAATGCCGATGCCGCATTTGAACGAACAGACGAGTCCAGTTTTTCATCCTTGAGGAAATTGAGGATTTCAGGGACGTAGTTAGCCGCCGATTGTCCCAGGTTGCCCAATGCCGATGCCGCATTTGAACGAACGAAGGCGTCCACCTTTTCATCCTTGAAGATTTTGGCGATGACAGGGACGTAGTTAGCCGCCGCTTGTCCCAGGTTGCCCAATGCCGATACCGCATCTGAACGAACGTAGGTGGGAACCTTTTCATCCTTGATGAAATTGAGGATTTCAGGGACGTGGTTAGCCGCCGCTTGTCCTAGGTTGCCCAATGCCGATGCCGCATTTAAACGAACGTAGACGTCCATCTTTTCATCCTTGAGGATTTTGGCAGCTTTTTGAGCAATTTCCTCTAGCTTATTGCCCAAAGCTTTGCGACGATGCTTTGAGGTTTATCGACGAAGCTTTGAGGTTCATCGACGAAGCTTTGAGGTTCATCGACGATGCTTTGAAGTTCAGCGACGATGCTTTGAGGTTCAGCGACGATGCTTTGAGGTTCAGCGATGATGCTTTGAGGTTCAGCGACGATGCTTTGAGGTTTATCGACGATGTTTTGAGGTTCAACGATGATGCTTTGAGGTTCAACGATGATGCTTTGAGGTTCATTGACCAAAAGATACATCTCGTTTTGCAAATCGGGAGACTCTCAATATGATTCGGTTAAGGTGCATAGTCATTGGAGATCCCCCTAAATCCCCCTTAAAAAGGGGGACTTTAATTCCGGTTCCCCCCTTTTTTAAGGGGGGTTAGGGGGGATCAGATTACGATTCGGTTAAGGTGCATAGTCATTGCAAATCCCCCTAAATACCCCTTAAGAAGAGAGACTTTAATTCCGGTTCCCCCCTTTTTTAAGGGGGGTTAGGGGGGATCAGATGCTGTATCTGCTCACACACACTATCAAAGTGATTTAAAACTTGACTGTTTGTAAACCTAATGATCTTTAAACCATAGCCTTCCAAAATGTTTGTTCTCTCCAGATCGTAATTTTGACCTTCATCTGTAAAATGGCTATCCCCATCAATTTCAATCACTGTTTGTAAAGTAGGACAGTAGAAATCAACTATGAAATGATTAATCGGTCGTTGTCTTAAAACCCGATGTTGAAAATTTCTCAAATATTCATGCCACAGCTTTTTTTCTGCTGGGGTCATATTTTTACGAAGTTCTTTTGCTCTTTCTACAAGCTTTGGATTGTAAGGTAGATAGAGATTGCTGCTATTAAGTTTGTTTGTCATATTTTCTAGTGTTTATACCCCCTACCCAATACTGCGTAGGTTAAGGTGCATAGTCATTCGAGATCCCCCCTAACCCCCCCCTTAAAAAAGGGGGGAACCGGAGTCAAAGTCCCCCTTTTTAAGGGGGATTTAGGGGGATCTCCAACGATGTTGGTTTGGTACAAAGATGTATGTAACCCGTAGCTAAAAAAAAAGGAAGAAATAGAATCAAAGTCCCCCTTTTTAAGGGGATTTAGGGGGATCTCAAAGTATTGGCTACATCACTAAAGGCTTTTAAAAAAGCCTTTAAGAATCGACAGCAGCTTTCGCGGGTTTACTTTTAATAGCCTTAAACCGTTCGCCTAACTGTTCAGCAATAGTTTTTAACCCTGGGTTTTCTTCGCAGCAGTCTTGACGTAATCATAAACTGTCAAACTGCTACCCATTGCTTCGCTACCGACAGCCATTAGGGTATCATCTACCTGTTCTGTCAGTTGTCGCAGTCCAATCAAAACTTCGGTGAGGTTAGCGGCTAGTTGATAATCCCGCACAAATTCATCTAAATCAAAGCTGGCTGGTAAAATGTCTCGGTTAGATTGGGCAGCAATCAGGCTATTGTTGACAAAAGCTAGTCTTTTATCGCCCATCTTAAATAAGTTGCGTCGTTCTTCTGCACTCAGGGTAACAAGAAAAGGCATCTTTGCTTGGATAGTCGCAAAGGCTGCTTTAATTTCTTGGATATCTTCTGGGGAAAGGGACGCGGTAATGTTTTGGTAAGCCATTGGTTATTTACTGTGGTAAATCTGTTTGTTATGATTCCCACTGGTAAATGCGATCGCACAATAGGCACAGAGGCAGAAGCAATATTATTAACGCGATGGTTTGTTACCAAAGCCATAGTGCAATCTATCTATAATCCAAGTTTGAAAGTTGTCAATGTAGCTAAATATCACTGGCACTACCACCAGTGTCAACAGAGTAGAAGTTGTAAAACCGCCCATAATGGCAATTCCCATCGGTTGGCGAACTTCAGAACCCGCGCCAATTCCTAATGCTAAAGGCAGAATACCGGCGATCGTTGCGAAAGAAGTCATTAAAATTGGGCGCAGACGTGACACACCTGATTCAATGAGTGCCTGACGTTGGGTTTTGCCTTCTTGCATGTTGATGATTGTATAGTCCACTAACAGAATCGAGTTTTTAGTGACAATCCCCAACAGCAACACGATACCAATCAGGGCATATATTCCCAAGGGTTTTTGAGCAACCATCAACGCTACCAATGCGCCGCCTAAACAAAAGGGTAAGGCTGCCATAATCGATAATGGATGAAGAAAGTTGTTATACAGCAGCACCAGAATTGCATAGATACACATTAATGCCAGCCCTAATGCACCGCCAAAGCGACCGAAAATATCTTGCATAATTTTGGCACTGCCTGATGGTTGCTGTACTACTCCTGGCGGTAAGTTTTGCATTACAGGTAGTTGGTTGATTGTCTGGACTGCCTCTCCTAAAGAAAGCCCTTGTAAGTTAGCTTCTACGGCAACTTGACGGGCGCGATCGTAACGGTTGATGGTAGCAGGGCCGCTACCAAAGCGGATATCTGCCACTGCTATCAGGGGAACCAATCTACCATTTTGACTGGGGACTTGCAGATTTGTGATTGTGTTAATATCAGCCCGCGCTTTTGGATCGATTTGCACGCGAATGGGGATTTGGCGATCGCTTAAATTAAATTTTGCCAAATTGGCTTCATTATCGCCGATGGTGGCAAGGGAAGCAGTACGAGCGATCGCTTGCACTGTTACGCCCAAATCTGCTGCCCGTTGCGGGTTGGGAATTACCAAAATCTCTGGTTTGACTAAACTTGCAGTCGAAGCCACTTCTACCAATCCAGCTATGGATCGCATCTGCTTTTCTAGGGCATCAGCAGCTTGATTCAACGCTTCGGGATTTTCACTTCTGAGGACAATTGATAAGCCTTTGCTACTATCACCCGGTGACTGACTTTGAAAACTAATTCTAGCTCCTGGTATTTGTTCAAAGTTAGGACGCACTTGTTCCTCAAACTGTTTTTGGGAAATATTTCGTTTCTCTCTGGGTTTGAGATTAATCGCAAGGCTGGCAGAATTGATCTCTTCTGTTGCTAGTACACGTTCAACTACTGGATTTTGGCGGATGATATCAGTCGTTTGTATGACTACCTTGTTCACGTCTTCCAGTGTGGAACCAGGAGGTAATTCTATAGATACGTTAGAAATTCCAAAATCACCATCATCAACGAAACCTTTGGGAATTAAGGGAACCAGCGTCAGACTGGCAATAAAAAAGGCTAAGGCGATCGCCATTGTTGTCAATCTATGGCGTAACGCCCACTGTAAAAGCGATCTATAAGGTTGAAAGCCTTGACGCTTTTCATCTCCAAGTTTTCTACTTCTGTTCCCACCACCTGGAAGTGTAAATTTAAAATTAAAAATTTTTATTACTCCCCTCTGCCCCTCTGCCCCCCTACCACTCTCCTCCGCTTCCTTTAAAAGATACGCCCCCATCATCGGCGTAACCATCCGCGCGACAAGAGTTGAGAAAATCGTGGAAACGGCAACGGTAACGCCAAATGGTTGAAAAAATTGCCCCGGAATCCCACCCATAAAGGCAACGGGCAGAAACACTGCAATAATCGTCGCTGAACTGGCGATTACCGCTAACCCTACTTCGTCGGAAGACTCAAAAGCCGCTTCCCAAGCTGACTTACCCATAGCGATATGGCGTTCCATGTTTTCAATTTCCACAACGGCATCATCTACCAAGTTGCCCACCGCCAGCGCTAATGCCAACAAAGTCATGTTGTTGAGGGTGTAACCAAGGGCTTGCTGCACTGCGAAGGTGGGGATTATTGATAGGGGTAAGGCAACAGCGGTAATCAATGTTGCTCGCCAGTCCCGCAAAAACACTAAAATCACGATGACCGCCAGCACCGAAGCTTGAATCAATTCATCAATGGTGCTTTGGTAGGATTGGCGGACAATATCGGCTCTAGTAAAAATTAAATCTAACTTGACATCTGGAGGAAGAGTTTTTTCCAGTTGTTTGACTGCTGCTTTCACTCCTTCTTCTACTGTCACCAGAACGCTGCCAGTACTACGTAAGACTTGAAAAGCTACCACGGGTTGATTATTCAAACTGGCGGCTTGGCGCACATCGCCAAATTTATCTTCTACAGTTCCCAGGCTGGATAAGGGCACGGAACCACCTTGTGGTAACACGATTTCATAAGTTTTCAAAATATCTACACTGGTGGCACTTCCTAATGTGCGGATACTTTGTTCGCTACCACCAACTTCGGCACGTCCGCCAGGTAAGTTAATGTTCAAAGCGCGGATTTGGTCGTTTACCTGAGTGGCGGTAATCGCTAAAGATTGTAAGCGGTCTGGATTAAGATTAATGCGAATTTCTCGGTCAACGCCACCCACTCGCTGAATTTGTGCTACACCACGAACTCCCAATAAGGCGCGGCTAATAGTTTGGTCTACGATATTGCTTAATTCTTCTACAGAACGCCGATCTGATTTAACTGCGTAGGTAATCACCGGGCCGCCGGAAAATTCCAGGCGTTCCACAATCGGGTCGTTGATATCTTGGGGTAAATCTTGGCGAATTTGAGCGATCGCATTTCTAACATCATTGGTGGCGCGATCGCTATCTGTACCCAAAACAAAATTGATTGTCGTCTTAGAATTCCCATCGCTGACGGTGGAAATCATGTAATCGATATTGCCCAACCCCGCCACAGCATCTTCAATTTTTTTCGTCACTTGGGATTCTAGTTCTGCTGGACCTGCGCCCGGTTGGGTGACTTTGATCAAAACCGTTGGTACATCAATATTTGGGTTAGTATCAATCCCCAAAGACATGAAGGAGAACCAACCCACCACTGTCAAAATTAAAAATAAAACTATTGTGGGAACAGGTTTTTTAATCGACCAGGCTGAGATATTAAAAGACATTGGGAAATTTTAGATTTTGGATTTGTCATTTGTCATTTGTCATTTGTCATTAGTTATTTTTTCCCATTCCCATTCCCTTCAATTTGCAACTCGAACTAGGTCGCCATCTTTGAGATAGCCGGCACCATCAACGACAACGCGATCGCCTAACTGTAACCCACTCTTGATTTCTACTGTGTCGCCATTACCAGGATCTCCTAACTCTACTTTCTGGCTACGGACGGTATTTTCATCCGATAAGATGAATACAATTACACTTGCATCAGCTTGGGACTGCACTGCTTTTTGTGGCACTACCATTTTCATCCCTGAGTCAGTAGTAATTGCAGCACTAGCAAACATTCCTGGTTTAAGTAAAGTTGTTGGCGGCAAGTCAATTTTTACTGTCGCTTCCCGTCTTTGATCGTTCAGCTGTGGTTGTATATCTCTGACTCGTCCTTGCGATCGCACCCGCCGATCGACATCAGAAGTAATTTGCACCGATGCGCCAATTTTCACCTGAGTTAGTTGAGTTTCGGGCACCTTCGCCTGAAGTTCTAACTTTTCATCTCGGATAATCGAAAATAGTTTTTGTGTGCCACCAATCACAGTTCCCACCTGGGTTTGCGGCGGTACACCAGTGACATCACCGACTCTAGCCAGTTTTTCGGCAATTACTCCCGAAACCGGCGCACGTACCACAGTTTGTCCCAACTGAGTTTGCAGTTGTTGCACCTTAGCAGCACTGCTCTTGACATCGGCTTTGGCTTTGTTAATGATCGCTTGGGCGTTCTTAATATTGGCTTGGGCACTGCCGATATTAGCCTGGGCACTACGTATATTTTCTTGAGACAGGTTCACAACTTCTATGGCAGTTTTCACATTGTAGGAACGAGTATCAAGTTCTTGTTTGCTAATCGTCCCAGAGTCAGCGAGTTGTTGATAGCGCTGATAATTCTTGCCTGCTTCTTCTAGCTTGGCCTTAGCTTGAGCTAAATCGGCTTGTCTTTGCTGGACTATTGCTTTATTTGATACCAAATCTGCCTGCTTGGATGCCAAATCGGCTTGTTTGGATGCCACATCTGCTTGTTTCGATTCTACATCTGCTTTTGCTTGGCTAATTTGGCTTTGCAGTATAGAACCATCCAACACCGCCAACACTTGACCTTGTTTAACAAAAGCTCCTTCTATAATATTTGCGGGGATGCTTTTAATTTGTAAGCCGTTTGTTTGCGGTAGCACTGGAATTAAATCACTCGCGGCTACAGTCCCAGTAGTTTTAAGAGTACGGACAACACGGGCGGTTTCTACTGTGGCGATGGTGACTGTCATCGCTGGGTTAACTTTTTTATCCGCTACCACGCTTTGTTGACGGGATGGAAAACGATTTAATACACTCATCCCAACCAAGGCGATCGCAATTCCTAAACCAGTACCCAAGAATAATGGCTTCAACCATACCCTGGTTAGTTTTTGATCTGATTTGCTTAAAAAATTCCTATCTTCAGAGGTTATAGCTTCTTTCACCTCGACTTCTGAAAGACTTTCATCGCTCACAGTTACACCTCTACTTTCTGTCTATGCATACCAAATGTTGGTATTTTCTTAAAAAAACTTGAAACTTATTTACTTCGATATCAACTATGACGTATTTCATAGTAAATGTCTTTTATCTGCAAAAGTATATAATACAACTTTGTCACTAAGAGAAATTACGACCGGATGAATGATCATAAATTTTATGTAGATTATGATACAAAAAATCCTCTCATCTCATAGAGCTACTCTATGTCACACACCATCTGTATTTAGATCACTGCCAACCAATGCTTAGATATGAAAAACTAATATGGCTCATCTAGATTTATCTAATTAGAATCGAAAGTATTTATGTACCTTGGTACACCAGTAAACTATTTTTTACACCTAATCGAGCATTCCTCTAAAGCCTTGGTGTTGCCAGGAAGCCATGTATCCAGGCATAGATAAAGCTAGCGTCTACAGCTACACGTGAGTTACAAAGGAGCAAACTCCATTGCCTTAAATTCCAGCAAGGGTGCCCTTGATTATGGAATTTTGAAATCAATCAAATCAATAAAAAATTGGTATTTACCAGAGTAAGCAGATATGTTCAATGCCACTGAAATTTTAATTGATGCCTTTGTAAATGAAATTCGAGACGGCTACCGTCGCACTTATGGCTGCTTTAAAAATGATTATCAGGATATTATCGCCTGGGCAGGTAACATGGCTTTGGAAAACATTGCCAATAGCGACGCCCTTTATCACAATGTTGAACACACAGTCCTAGTCGCCCTAGTGGGGCAAGAAATTTTACGTGGCAAACATATCAGGGAAGGCGGTGTTTCGAGTGAAGACTGGTTGCATTGTATTATTTCCTTAGTGTGTCACGATATTGGCTACGTTAAAGGGGTTTGTCGGCAAGACCGAGAAACAGCAAACTTATATGCCACAGGTAAAAATGGCAGAATGATTTCTGTGGCTGCTGGCGCTTCTGATGCCAGTTTGACGCCGTATCATGTTGATAGAGCCAAGCTTTTTATTGATGAGCGTTTTGGAGGTCACAAGTTAATAGATGCTGACGCAATCAAGAGCAATATTGAGTTGACTCGTTTTCCCGTGCCTGCGGCAGAAGATCATCAAGATACAAAGTGCTTTGCCGGATTAGTCCGTGCTGCTGATTTGATTGGTCAACTAAGCGACCCGCGTTACTTGAAGAAAATTACTTCTTTATTTTACGAATTTGAAGAAACTGGTGTAAACAAAGTTTTGGGCTATAAAACCCCTGCCGATTTACGCAATAACTACGCTAAGTTTTACTGGAATGGCGTATATCCCTATATCCAAGAAGGACTGCATTACCTATCATTGACACAACAGGGAAAACAAATTCTCGCTAATCTCTACTCAAACGTGTTTGTTGTGGAACATGAAAAACAACAGGAAGAACAGCAGAGGTATTTGGAGAAGTTAGCAGTTGGGAGTTAGGAGACGCGATTAACCCTTGTCTGTACAGGAGTTGGGAGTTGAAAATTATTAATCATGAGTTATGAATTAAGATAAAAACTTAATAACTCATAACTCCTAACTTATAACTCCTAAATACTATGGATTGGTGGCGACGACTTAAGAAAAATCCTTTGGCACGCTTTGGGGCAATTTTGCTGTTAATTTTCTATATAGGAGTAATTGCAGCTGATTTCGTAGCTCCTTATGACCCCTATGCTTCACAGCCTAATGGTTCATTGCTGCCACCAACGAAGATACACTGGGTTTCTCAGTCAGGGCAGTTTATTGGGCCTTATGTTTATCCGACAACTCAAGGAGATACGAATTTAGATACAGGCGATCGCCAACTCATTGTAGACTCGACAAAGCCTTCGCCTCTGCGTCTATTTGTCTCCGGGCCAGAATACCGATTGTTGCAGATGAGTTTGCCACTACCGCCGAAGTGGGATGAAGTCACAATCTTTCCTGGTATCCCCTTAAATTGGCATTTATTTGGCACAACAACTGGCGCAAAAGTCAATATTTTGGGCACTGATGACCAAGGCCGCGACCAATTTAGTCGCCTACTGCATGGCGGTCGCATCAGTATGTTTATCGGGATTTTTGGCATTATCATTACCTATCCCCTTGGTTTACTTATTGGAGGAATTTCTGGCTATTTCGGCGGTGTGACTGATAGCCTGATTATGCGCTTGGCAGAAGTGCTAATGACTTTCCCTAGTATTTATCTTTTGGTGACATTGGGCGCAGTCTTACCAGCGGGTTTAAGTAGTACCCAACGCTTTTTGCTGATTGTGGTAATTACTTCGGTGATTAGCTGGGCTGGTTTAGCACGGGTCATTCGGGGACAGGTATTATCACTTAAAGAGCGAGAATTTGTCCAAGCGGCACGCGCAATGGGCGCAAACCCACTTTATATCATCCTCCGCCATGTTTTACCGCAAACGGCTAGTTATGTAGTTATCTCTGCGACTCTTGCAATCCCCAGCTTTATTGGTGCAGAGGCGATACTGAGTCTCATCGGCTTAGGTATTCAACAACCAGACCCCTCTTGGGGCAATATGCTTTCTCTGGCAAGTAATGCTTCAATTTTGGTACTACAACCTTGGTTAATCTGGCCGCCGGCTGTGCTGATTATTCTCACAGTGCTGGCATTCAACCTACTCGGTGATGGGCTGAGAGATGCGCTTGACCCGCGCAGTTTAAGAAGATAAGCCTTCAATAAATAGTAAATGCGATCGCCGAAATAACAAATGCGTACTCCGAAATAGCAAATGCGAACCCCGAAATAGCAAATGCGAACCCCGAAATAGCAAATGCG
>NZ_JABXKO010000108.1:0-115420 GCF_017114965.1 Nostoc sp. JL31 | reverse complement strand
ATAAATCAAATCGCTGAATTAATTTTCCTGATTTAACAGCTAAAAATATTAACCTTTGTTCTTGATAGGTTTAGCTTTATTAGCTGACAAAACGATTCCACTGTGACGAGAGAAGAATTTTACAGGTTCGGTCGTCAGTGAGTCGAAGATTTGTCTGTAGGTTGCGGTTTGGTTCGCGGATGTTCGGTTCTAGCGGCAGGTCTATAGGGAACGAGTCTACATGGGCGGTGGCGATGATGCAATTGGGGTTGGCTTGAAAATAGTTATCTATCTTGATGTTCCAAGTCTTGGGCATAGTAAATCTAGCGATGAAATTAATAGGTTAAGCCTAATCTATCTCTAATTATTCTCTTTCTTGAGTCATCAGAAGCTACCAGAATAGCCCAATAGTTGTCACCAAGGCGAAAAGTTTTTTTGTTTTGAGGGAACCTACCCCCTTGGAGGGTTACATTTAATTCTGGCATACCCAAAGTTTTTAACGCCAAAAATTATATGTTTCAGCTGAGGCCACTTGAGACTAAAGACTGATTTTTCAATTGATTTCCACCAATAGGATTAGAAAATACCTACATTTTTTTGTCTAGAAAATAACAGATTTTTCAATTGTTACCATGTCCAATAGTGTTTTACCTCAAGAGGGTTCTCAACAACAAGTAACATCCCAAACTAAAGTAGTATAAGAGGACTCTGCTGGTGGACTAGATCCAGATAGATTCGATTGGCCTTTTAATCTGGTTTGGTTTGGGCAAGTTAGAGCAACAGTTTTATCAAGGAGGGGAAATCCCACCTAGAAATCTGCCAGGGTAAGACATATTTTTGCCTCAAGCAATAGAATTTTTCCACTACCGATTTTTTCAGATGCTTGAAGTCAACTTTAATGTTTGGGGTAACGGTTCTATCAATCGTTCTGGGCGCATTACTTCTGAGGCACCAACCTATATTGTTATTCATGGCTATCAAAGCACTGGTGGCAATGCAAGCAATAACTACAAAGCCGCTGACTGGATGGAAAATATAGCCCAAACCATTCGGCAACGCGAGTCAAATGCTAATATCATTCTGCTAGATTGGGAAGAAGGAGCTGGTTCCTTGTGGTATCCCACTTCTGTCGCTAAAACACGCGATGTCGCTAATCAGCTGACTACCTACTTAATAAAAAATGGTGTAGATCCTGATTACACCAACCTCATCGGGCATAGTTTGGGAGCGCACATTGCTGGATTAACTGGTTCAACCTATTGTGAATCTACAGGGTGTTCTCTTGCTCAAATAGTGGGGCTAGATCCAGCAGGGCCTGAGTTTGAAGGCAAAGCAGCAAGCGAACGCTTAGATCCAAACGACGCCAATCGCGTTGTATCTATTCATACTAGTGAATCTTTAGGCTATGATGAGCGGTTGGCTACCCTGGATATCTATGCCAACTGGAACGATCTATTCCAGCCTGAACAGTGGAATTTTGCTGGCAATCACGGTTATGCCAATACTCTCTATACAAAATTACTCCAAGGCAATAGCTTTACCCAGTCCAACGGGATTCTCCTGAACTTGAATACAGTAGTCAATGCTGAATTTACTGGGCACAACGATGCCAGCACAAAAAATAATTTGGCTATTGTTGCTTTGAATCTTTTGGGTACTGCTAACAACGACACACAAGCGGGTGGTGCTGCCAATGATACCATCCGTGGTAATGCAGGAACTGACTACATTACAGGTGGCGATGGTGACGATTCCGTGTTTGGGGACGACGGTAACGATCTTCTCTATGGTGGACGTGGGAATGATTCTGCTTTCGGCGGCACTGGGAGCGATCGCCTGTTTGGAGATGAAGGTGGTGACATACTCACAGGAACAGATACAGCAGCAAGAGGTGTTGCTGAAGTTGACCTTTTAACTGGCGGCGCTGGCAGCGATCAGTTTGTGCTAGGTATTACTGTCGGTGTCTTCTACAGCGATAGTAATACTAGTACTTCGGGACTGGGCGACTACGCTCTGATTGCTGATTTCAATGCCACCGAAGATATGCTGCAATTGTCTGGCTCAAACTCCAGCTATAGCTTGGGAGCAGTGCCAAATGGTTTGGCTACAGGTACAGCTTTATTCTTGAATGAAACTAGTCCTGAACTGATTGCAATCATTCAAGGTTCTAGCAACCTCACCCTTAGTGCCAGCTATTTCCTAACTGTCTAATCTGGCGCATCAATGCAAGCAAGGCGAAAGTCAAAACAATTCAAAATTCAAAATTATTAATTCAAAACTGCACTTCTAGGGAGTTTGAAACCCACTACTGATTTAAAAACCAGTGCTTGCTCCGACTTGAAGGATAATTAATTCAAATTTTTTATTTATTTTTAATTTTGCATTTTTAATTTTTAATTTTTAATTTCATTAATAGCGATCGCCTGCTCCACACTCTCCACAATATAAACATTTTCTGGCGACAGTTTGTTAAAGAAAAGTTGACTTTCTTCATCATTATTCAACAAAATTACTTGCTTATTTGCTTTCAAAGCTAGAGCAATTTGTGAAGCGGTTTCTGCACCCAGACCGCAAGCAATTATCACATCACTGGTAAGAACATTAATATTGTTTCTAGAATTACCCATGTCTGTGAAAATAGCAATATCTACCCAAGAGGAAATACCATCTTTATTCTCACCTGGAAGAATACCAATAGTTAAACCATCAGCAGATTTTGCACCTTTACTTACTGCATCCATTACCCCTACATTTCTACCACCAGTGAGTAAAATCCATCCATGTTTGGCAATAAGTTGACCTAGTATATAAGCATTTTGTAAATCATTTGCTGTCGCATTTTCTCCCCGGTCCATAACCCCAATAATAATTTTTCGCATAAAATTTCAGATGATACTGGTTTTGGGTGACAAGTCATCTCCAATTCGCTTTTTCCCAATGACGCTCCTTCGTCGCTAACGCTGCGCTAACGCAATTACCAATTTCTTTCCCCATAACTAAAGTTAGGGGCTTGGATATTGATACTACGTCTAAGAGATTTTTTCATAATTGAAATTAGGGGCTTATACCCTAAATGCAGCAATTATTCAATTACGTCCGCAATTGCGTTAGCGACGAAGGAGCGTCATTGCGAATTGTTCGGTCAAAGCTCTCTCCCTAAAAGGGCGATTGCCTGAGACGTTGGGAAGATAGCAATCGCGCTCTTGGGGCGACCGAATCCTTTAAACATGGCAATATTGAGTAAACGCTATTTTAAAATGCTCAAAAATGCAAGAGCAATGACACTTGTGTAACATCTGCAATTCAACACTCACGCTTAATCCCTCCATTGCCCCATGCTGTCTGAAGAACCTTCATAGATCACCTTTTACACATGAGACTTGAAGTTACTGCAACAGGCAAATTTACCTTCTGGGTCGCGCAGTTAACCGATAAATTCTCCGATATTTGGAAAAAGCACTGATGATTTTCGATGCTTCCTTTTTGTCACGTTGGTCTTTGCTGCTACAGCATCTACTACTTCACATGAGTTCATAAATTCACTCCAGCATTGTAAAGTCAAGCTAGGAGCGTTCGCAACTTCTAAAAATGCTATCACTCACACATTGACAAATAAAACTAACAATAACGTCCTAGCATATACCTGGTTCAGGAAATTCGGGTTGCTCCAGATTTCAGGCATCTGAATATTCTCATCTGCGGGTAAGATTGTAGAACTTTTCGTTGTTAGTGAAATACTTACGTTGAATGTGAATTAAATGTTGAACCCCTTGTAATTTCGTTGATAACTCTAAAAGCATAATTTGTGGCAATTCTCAAAACCTTACAGGATAAAAAACGTTTTTAATTTACATTAGTCATTATTTATAATGAAGAGAGGCGTTACGCTTTATGTAAGGAAATAAACTTAGTTAAGATCCCAAAATGTCCTCACCACAAATCCAATCCTACGGTTGTAACAACTCTCTAGACCAGCCTTTATCAACTCTGCCGTCGTGGAAAATCAAATTGCTGTATGACGGCCAATGTCCCTTGTGTCTGCGTGAGGTTAACTTTTTGAAAAAGCGGGACGCGGGTCGAGGGCTGGTGGCGTTTGTAGATATTGCAGCTGATGACTACAATCCCCAAGCACATGGCGGTGTTGACTATGAAACTGCAATGGGGCGTATTCATGCTGTGTTGCCAGACGGAACGCTAGTTAAAAATGTTGAGGTTTTCCATCGCATTTACGAAATTCTGGGGATGGGTTGGGTCTATGCTGCAACTTCCTTACCAGTTATCGGTGCTATTGCCGACTTCCTATATGGGATTTGGGCATCTTGGCGACTTTTTCTAACAGGACGACCAGATTTAGCGACTATTGTACGAGAGCGTTCTTCTCAACTTGCTTGCAAGACCCAAAGCCGTTGTCGCTTAATGGATGGAGATGACTAAGCCCAGTTTCACAATAAATGATGTTCTACTAAAACTGAAGTCAAAGGTGAACAGGTGTAGCGCATCATTGAGGCGCTGCTGGAAGAAAAATCAGCAAAGGTAGCATGGCGTAAGTTTATTTTCGTTGCATTCGCTTCAAACATATCGTCAGTGATTTACCGAACTTAAAGCCCCCTCGCAGGATAATGGATTGTGGAACCCGTTGGCGTTGGCGTTTGCGAACGTGAACACCAATGAAAAGCACCGTTGGCAGTAGTGTTTCTTCATAGAAGGGCTTTCAGAGCCTTAATCCAAAGTCTAGCTCAAAATATATTTGATCCGGTGAGTCCTCTGAATATAGACGGGTTGAGCACGTTCTCTTAACTGGCTTTCCCGTTGGGCTGGGCATTTCCTAGTCTGGAAGTGCCATAAGCCATCGCTTATCAAACGGGTTGAGCACGTTCTCTTAACTGGCTTTCCCGTTGGGCTGGGCATTTCCTAGTCTGGAAGTGCCATAAGCCATCGCTTATCAAAGAAAAAATCAGCCTTTGAGCGAATCAAAACAATAGCTATCCCTGTCATTCAACCTTTGGATTACTTCTCTAACCTTTTAGGTTTTGATTGACATCAGATGTAGAATTTTAGTCGATTCAAAGGGAAGTAGTAGTAAGCTGAAATTAGAGGCAGACTACTGAATTAGGGATTATCTCTAACCACAACTGATTCAGCACACTCAATTGAAATTGTGACTCGTGAAGGAGCAAGAACAGTGGAAGCTTTACTACAAAAAACTTGTGTTCCCTGTAGTGGTGATTCGCTGCCAGTATCTGAGGCTGAAATTGCTGAACTTCAGCCTCAGATACCTAATTGGAAGATGATTGAGGAGAATGGTGAGTCACATCTACAGCGTGTCTACAACTTTCCTGATTTTCAGACAGCACTAGCCTTTACTCAACTAGTGGGTGAAGAGGCTGACAAACAAGGACATCACCCCGCTTTACTGACCGAATGGGGCAAGGTAACAGTTACTTGGTGGACACACGCGATTCAAGCACTGCATCGCAACGATTTCATTATGGCAGCTAAGACTGATGATATCGCTACTGGGTTTACTAACTAGAGCGGTGGCGCTTCAATAAGATTGTGCTTTCTTAATATTGTGACAATAAAGTAGCAATATGAAGCCATTGTGGAGAACTGCCATAATTTTAATTGCGAGCGCTGGTGTTACCATCAGCGCTATCTCGATTTTCCAAAGAACTAACCAGCCATCCATCGCACTCACCGAAGAATGGACAGCTACACAAGTGATAGATGGGGACAGCATCACAGTCCGTCAAACCGATGGTAGCCAAATGTCAGTTGAGCTTTGTGGTATCGATGCCCCGGAATTGAAACAAGGTGAAGTCCCAGGACAACCATTGGCTAATGAAGCAAAACAGAAATTGCTTAAGCTAGTCGCAGCTGCCGATAATCAACTGATAATAATTCCGGTGGAAAAAGCACAACCACGGGCGAACTGTTGCTGAAGTGATGGCTCACGGACAGGGTGAGGCTGAGATTAGTTTTCAGGAAGAACTGCTTAAAAGCGGCTTGGCTAAAACGCGACTTGGCGGGATGGAATTGTGATTTGAACGATAATTTGGTTCTTGGCAACTTTTGGTGATCTAGGTTGGGGAAAGGCAGAAGGCAGAAGGCAGAAGTCGGAAGAAGGAAATTATAGATTCAAACTTTGAGTTTGTTTAAACTGGCAACTAATATACTTTGCATTTCCTCAACTTCATTTAATAGGGGAATAAAAAGGTTTTTATCTGCCAAATCTACTTCTTTAGCAATGATTAATTGTGTATCGAGTTCTCTTAAAGAGCCTAAAGCAATATGCAAAAACTGTACGTATTCTTGCTTTGAACGTCTTCCATATCCTTCGGCTATGTTGGATGCTACAGATACAGAAGAACGTCGTATTTGACTAGTTAGACCATACAATTCTGACTGATGAAATAGGCGGGTAAATTTATAACAATTGATAGCAAGTTGAACCGCTCTTTGCCAGATAAACTGATTCCTATAACTCATATAATCAAGTGTAAATTGTCAAAATTTTGTCCTCAAATAGCCAACAAAAACCGTCGATCCAGTAAATCTATTTTGGCGCGACCATACATCTGCCGCATTAACATTTTCAGTCGATTAATATGCCCTTCAACTGGGCCATTACTAACTGACATAGTTACACCTGCTTTCACAGCATCGTAGTCAGACTCTAAACTAACAGCAAAGGAGCGCAACAAAGAAACCGAGCTGTTTTTAGCTTTGTTTAACCAAGCATCGAGCTGCTCGCTCAGACGTTGACGCACAACAGATGCAAACTGTTGAGCTAGTTCAATAGCTGACTTCAAATCAGAATGGGCTGTTTGTAGTTGAGCGATGATTTCACGCTCATTAGCTGTATTAATTCTGGTCGTCGCAAGACTAAAGCTGTGACGCGACTGAGGGTGAGAGGACGATGGGAGGAAGAACTAACCCTGGGGAACGCGTTTTTCTTTGAACACTTTGCTGGCTCAAATCCGGGCAAGGTCTTGAGATAACGAGTGAAGCGAGCGACCGTGGCATAACTACCGATATAGCCGCAGGTGCGAATTTCTTTAAACAGTTCTTGAGTGTTGTGGTTCCCGCTATTCCAGCGACTGAGGAGGTAATCATGATAAGGGTTGAGAAGACTCAGACCGTGGTCGCTACGTTCACGACGTTCGGTAAAAGTTGAGCTACGCAAGTAATTGAATACGGTAGTTTTAGAAACTCCCAGCTCTTGAGCGATTGCTAGCCCTGAGAAGCCAACAGACCGCAGTCTCCAAACTTGCTCATGGATTTCCCTCCGTCTATCCCGTGCTTTGGCGGATTGAACTTTTCTTTTTAAAGATGTGTTTTGGGGAAACCTTGGCACAACTGGGCTCTTATTAGCCTCAGTAATCAGGGAAAGGTTATCGGGGAAAGGCAGAGGGCAGACGGCAGACGGCAGACGGCAGAAGGTTGGTTTGAGGGTTTTCCTGTGCAGCCAATCCGTCTGTATTCTCTGCCAAAAAGGGTTTAAGACTAGGCTGTTGACTCTGTACTCTTTAGCCCACAAGACTTCATGCAGAAATTGTGTTTTTTATTTTGGCGTAAAGATGGCTTTTGCGGGCGCTTTCACACAAGCAAAAACCAGCACAAATAATTTTTTGGTAATTCCCCAAAAAATAGCCAAAGTCAACAGCCTAGTTTAAGACCCCCGCCCAAGTTTTGAATTTCAGTGGTCTGCAATTGGGTGGGGTATGTATCCCCATCCAATTCCCGAATGCCTTCTTCAAGTGCTGTTTCCACCTCTTTTAGCACTTTAGTATCAGTACTAAATACTTGTTTTTCCACTTCTTTAAGTACTTTGGCATGAATACCAAAGACTTGATAGAGCGTTTGAGATAAGTTCTGCAATAAGTGAAAACGGTCTGCAACTTGAATAGCTTCTGGTGCGCCTTGACGAATACCACTTTCATAAGTTTTTGACCGATCTCGTGAGACGACTTTGACACCATGGTGCGCTTTTAACCATTCTGTCAAGGTTTCAGCCTTTGCATCTTTTAGTAGAGCAATTGGTCGGCTGCGTTCGAGGTCAATTAGTGCTGTCCCGTAAGTTTTACATTTACGAAAGCAGAAGTCGTCTACCCCAAGAGTATGTGGCGTTACGATGGGTGGCAGTGGGATTGAGCGGACTAAATTTAACAGTGTGTTGCGAGAAACTTTTATCCCCCATTGCTGTAAGAGTCTTTCCCCTGCTGCACCACCATTAGCTAAACCAATCACACTCAGTCGTTGAGCTAAACGTAGAGTTTTTCTCGCCCAAGGTGCGGTTACATTGGTCAGCCTTTCTGTAAAAATGCGTCGTTTACACAAACTATTGATGCAAAAAAACTTCCTTACCCGTAACTGTAAGGTAATGCTGTAATCAGCCCAGGGTAAGTCTGCTAATAAGCGTTCATAGCGACTATGAATTTTGTGAGTTGGTTGGTTACAAACTGGACAGTTAACTACTCTACTGATTGCGGAAACAATCAAATTTATCTGAGTTTTTATCTTGTCAAGTTGGCAATTCTCAAGTCTCAGATTGCTTGAATCTGGTAATAGGTGAGTTAGCACCGACATAGAACTTGCTGAGGCTTATACCTCAAATGTTTGAAGGAGTGAAGTTTGAAGTATCTCGATTATATCTTTCTTCCTTCTTCCTTCTGCCCTCTGCCCTCTGCCTTTCCCCAACCTAGATCACCAAAAGTTGCCAAGAACCAAATTATCCTTCAAAATCAAGGTTTACAGGCGATTACTGTTTGTCCCAAGACCAAACGATGTTCACTCGACCAGGCACTGACTGTGTGTAAGGCTTTTAGCTTGGATTCTCGGTCATATGAACCTCTATGAGTTTTGCCATCTATGGCTACTACTTCTACTCCCAACTTCTCAACCAATGATTGAACCCACTGCCGAAAAATTGCTCAAATTCTTTTGGGTTAATTCTTTCAAATACCCTCCTAAAAGTATCGGGGCTGGGTATTCCCAATGGTAGTTCCAAAAACGTTTTCAACCACTCCTGTTTACTGATTCCATACTCCTCAATATCTTCCCAACCTGACGCTCCTGCTATTACTGCCAAAATCGCTATGGTGATGATATCTGTGAGTAAATGATATCTTGTCCTTTCCACTCTGGGGTCTTTTATTTGTGTGAAGTATTCCTGAAACTTAGTGGTAATGTCTTTGCTATTTACACTGGGTGTAAAAGATGCTTTGGTTTTGCTTTTCTTGTTCTCAAATCCTGCTGGCATTACTCGAACCTTGCACCTAAATGGATTAAATCTTACCCTAGCCCGGATAGTGCCACTTTGTTTCTAACTTGATTGCTGATCAGGTAAGTCCGCTTGTCAATAGGGTTTGAGACGCGCTGACCCTGCTTTGCTGTGGATGGCTTAGTAATCGCTCTGATAGAGATGACTGAAAATTATAGCGTGAACATTTACTCCTGTTTTAAAGATGGTGAATTTAAGAAACCACTACTAACGAAATATGATAAGTATTTATCTAGGAGTTTAACATCCATTTGTGGACAAACAATTGCAGAATCTGCCAATCCATTGAGGGTATTCTGATAGTCATAATCAACTGTATTTTGATACAACTCCATGATTGTCAAAGAATTTTGATATACTTTTTCAGACATCATCGGTAAAAGCGGATGTAAAACATTTTCCTGAGAGTGCCTGAAATTTGCAATTAGCTCATCTTTCCACTGAGTATATGGTAACTTCTTGAGTTGATAACCATAAGAACAAATAAACTCAAAAAGCTCGATGAGTCCAATATTTTGGTCTGGTGGGGGTACTATATGGAAAGCTTTTCCTAGAGATTCTTGCTTTTTGGATAAATGGACAATTGCTCTAGCTGCATAATCCACAGGAAGCAATTCTTCTTTTTGATCTATAAGTTCTGGATAACTACCAAGCTGTATGCATCCTTTAATAATTCTCGGCACATAAGCATCTTTTGTATGAGCAACACCTGTACTGCTATGTCCCATGAGAAATCCTGTTCTGTAGATGCTAACAGGTATTCCCCTAGACTTGGCAACCCATACAAGATTTTCGGCTACCCATTTGGTTTGAGCATAGCCAAGATCCAGAGCAACATAGTCTTTACAAGACTCGATGTTGTCATCTTCATAAACTACTTTTTGTCCTGTAAAATGGCTGATTGCACCAAAAACAGCAATGGTAGAAATGTAATGCATTGGTTTAATTTTGCCCATACAAGCTAATCTGAGAACTTCTTGAGTTCCGAGAACATTGGATTCCTTGATTACAGAGTATGGTTTAGCAAAATTTACTTGGGCAGCACTGTGATAAATAGCATCAATTTGCAGAGCCAGTTTTTCAAACTGTTTGCTAGAAAGACCCAAGTATGGCTGTTCTAAGTCTCCCGTAATTGCAATCACATGAGAACTAAAATTTGTGTGATGAAGGGCATATTTTTCTAGGTTTTGTTGAATCTTTTTTAACCCTTCATGCTCGTTTTTGGAACGCACCAGGCAGTATATTTTTGCTTGAGTTTGATGTAGCAGTTCATCAAGTAAAAAAGCCCCCAAAAAGCCTGTAGCTCCTGTAAGAAAAATATGACGCAATTCATTGACCTGAGCAACAGGCCTTCCTTGAGCATTGATCGCGGGATCGAGTACTACCTCAGATTTTAGATCGATGGCACTGGTTAAAGCAGAAACGCCATCTCGACGCACTGTCTCTATTACCTGAGCCAGTGCTTCTATAGTAGATTTTTCAAACAAGCTTTTTAGAGGTAAATCTACTTGAAAGGTTTCTCTCACAAAAAAAATCAACCGAGATGCTAGTAGGGAATTACCGCCAAGCTCAAAGAAATTATCATGAATCCCAACTTCTTCGATCGCTAGAACTCTGCTCCAAATTTTAGCCATTTGTTCCTCAATCGGAGTAGGAGGTGCGACAAATGCTGCTTCCAAATCGCTTCTACCCATTTCAGGCTTTGGTAGACTGCGAATATCTATATTGCCGTTACATACTCGCTTAGTTTGCCGATCACTAGGGAATGTTAACAGGGGTAAGTTGGAAATTGTCTGGTCTGGGTTAGAGATAATACTCTGTAATAGAGTAGAAAAATTTTCCACCATCAGAACGATTGTCTCAGCTTTAAATAGGTCAGTATTATATTCCAAATTGCCCGATAGCCCTGCTGCTGTCTCGCGCAGTTCCAGGTATAGATCGAACTTGGATGTCCCGTTATTAATTCCTAGACGGTTCATTGTTAATCCGGGAACAGTTAGCTTAGGCATTGGGGTATTCTGAAGATTAAACATCACTGAAATCAGTGGATTTTGGTTGAAGTCCCGTTTGATCTGTAAAGCATCAACTAGCTTCTCAAATGGTAAGTCTTGGTGAGTATAACCCGATAAAGCTACTTCCCGGACTCGACCTAACAACTGCCGGAAACTTGGGGAGCCGGACAAGTTGGTTCGCAATACCAAAGTATTGAGCAAAAACCCAATTAGTCCTTCTAATTCAGAACGGTGGCGGTTGCTAATCGGAGCAGCTACTAAAATATCTTCTTGCCCTGTGTAGCGAAATAGGAGTGTCTGGAATGCTGCCAACAAGGTCATAAACAAGGTAGTACCTTCTTGGCGCGAGAGAACATTGAGGGCATCTGTTAAGGATTTGGGGATAACGACCGATTGACGCGCCCCCTGATATGTTGGTTCTAATGGTCGTGGATAATCGGTGGGCAATTCTAATATAGGTAGACTGCTACTCAAATGTTGCTGCCAATAAGCAAGCTTATTATCTAAAATTTCACCTTGCAGCCACTGGCGTTGCCAAGCTGCAAAGTCAGCATACTGAATAACTAAGTCAGGAAGGGGCGAAGGGTTGCCAGTGGAGAAAGCTTGATAGAGGACTGACAGTTCCTCGAACAAAAGATTTAAAGACCAATCATCACAAAGAATATGGTGCAGGTTGAGGAGGAATATATGTTCCTCTGAACTCAATTGCAGCAATGTTGTTCGCAGTAATGGCCCTTGAATTAAATCGAAAGGACTTTGGGCTTCTTCAAGGATAACCTGACGCACTTGAGATTCCTGATCGTATGGAGGCAGCCCTTGGAGATTCACAACTAAGAGTTTGATGGGAAAAGTTGAGTGGATGACCTGTATGGGTTGTCCGTTCAAACTGGAATAGGTAGTTCGGAGGATTTCATGGCGGTTGATAATTTCATTCAAACTCTGTTCTAATATTGTGGCGTTGAGTACACCTCTGAGGCGAAAGGCTTCGGGAACATTGTAAAAAGCATGGTTGGGTACTAACTGATTAAGAAACCACAACCGTTCTTGCCCAAAGGAAAGCGGTAAATCGCCATCGCGCCCAATGGATTGTACTGGTACTACACAACATCCTATGTCTTCCTGTTGTGCTTGTCTAATGCTGTCAGCTATTTCAGAGATGGTGGGCGCTTCAAAGAAATGCCGCATTGGCAACTCAACTTGAAAGATATCGCGGATACGACAGAGGATCTGAAAGGCTAGTAGGGAATGTCCTCCCAACTCTAAGAAATTGTCATAAACGCCAATGTTTTTTAGACCCAATACATTAGACCAAATTTCTGCTACTCGTTCCTCAATAGGAGTGCGAGGAGCAACAAACTTCTCATTTGCATTCAAACTTTGAACGGATGCTGGGAGCGCTTTACGATCGACTTTTCCGTTAGCTGTTAAGGGTAAAGCACTCAATTGCACAAAGCGAGAAGGGATCATGTAGTCAGGCAATTTCTGTTTGAGAAAACGGCGTAAATTACCAACATTCGTGTCTGATGATTCGCGCTTGATAACTACGTAAGCTACTAGGCGTTGGTCGCCAGGGGAAAATTCTTTAGCAATCACTACAACTTCTTGTACATCAGGATGTTGCCACAGTGCAGTTTCAATTTCTCCTAGCTCAATACGGAAGCCGCGAATCTTTACTTGTTGGTCAATGCGCCCAATATACTCAATGTTGCCGTCTGGTAAGTAACGGGCTAAGTCGCCTGTTTTGTAGAGGCGTTGTTTTTTAACCATTTGCTTGGTGTCTCCACCAGGCTCACTAATGAATGGGCTGGGGATAAATCGTTGATCTGTCAGTTCTGGACGGTTGAGATAGCCTCTAGCTAGTCCCTCGCCGCCAATGTATAGTTCTCCAGAAACACCTGTGGGTACTATCTGCATTTGTTCGTCCAACAGAAGACAGTATGTGTTGGCGATCGCACGACCAATAGTCACGATACTGTCACCTTTTTTCACCAAGGCAAATGTGGAATAGGTTGTATCTTCCGTTGGTCCGTATAGATTAAAGACTTTTTGAATATTATCCAACGCATATATCTGCTGCACCAAACGATTTTGCAGAGGTTCACCTGCTAAGTTAACGGTGCGAACAGAAGCAGGTATACCTTGAATTCTCAGTAACTCTGCGATCGCAGATGGCACTGTATTGATTAGAGTGACTTCTTGAGCGGCAAGTAAGGTAGGTAAATACAAGGCATTTTCTGCCAAAATCACCTTACCACCCCAACTAAGGGGAACAAATATTTCAAAAACTGAGAGATCGAAGCAAATAGATGTTGCGGCCAGCACTCCAGCTAGATCCTCTGTTGTAAAAACTTCTCTTGCCCAATGCAACAGAGCGACTGTGCTGTGATGTTCAATAGCCACCCCTTTCGGTTTACCAGTCGAACCGGAGGTGTAAATGATATAAGACAGGTTTTTATCTGTAACTAGGCTGGTAAGATTCTCCTGGTTGTGTTGAGTAATTGCTTCCCTATCACTATCTAGACAAACTATATGGGCCTGATGCTCTGGTAGCTTTGAAAGTAAATTTTGTTGTGTCAGCAGTATCGATAACTGTGAGTCCTCTAGCATTAAAGCTAGGCGCTCTGAGGGATAGGCTGGATCTAAGGGGACATAAGCTCCGCCTGCTTTGAGGATGGCTAATAGTCCAACAATCATTTCCAGCGATCGCTCTAGGCAAATACCAACTAAAACCTCAGGTTGGACATTCAGGGTTTGTAGATAGTGCGCTAGTTGATTAGCTCGCTGGTTAAGTTCTTGATAGGAAACTTGTTTGTTTTCAAAAATGACCGCAATTTGCTCAGGTGTTTTTTCTACTTGATATTCAAACAACTGATGGATACATATATCATTTACATAAACTGCTGGATTTTGATGCCATTCCAGAAGCAGTTGGTCTACTTCTATCTTGGGTAAACTGAGGTCTTGTTGAGAACTTTCAGTAGAATCTTTCATTGCAAAATAGTAACTTTTAATACTGTAATTTTATTTTAAAATACTTAAATTGACTAGTCACAATGAAAAGTTTCTACTTGGTATGAGTTTAGAGGAATGAAAGCAGAGTTGGCATTTCGTAAGAATTACAGCAGATTGCAACAGGCGTGAGGTACAGATGATCTGAAGGGCACAGCAGTGCTGTGCCCCTACGTAGCGGTCTGAATTCCCGAACAATTTTCCAAGTATTGAGTCCCTTATCCCCAGTCCCTTTTTCAATAGATAGGGAGAACAATCTCAAATTCAGTTCCCTCAGCGGGCTGAGAACGCACAGTTAAAGTACCGCGATGTTGTTGGATAATAGAGTAGCTAACAAATAACCCCAAACCTTGACCACGACCAACGGGCTTTGTGGTAAAAAATGGTTCAAAAATCCGCTCTTGCAGACTGACAGGAATCGTACTATCTGTGTTGGCGATCGCAATTCGTAACCATTCACGATTTATCACTCCAGTACAAATCCGAATTTCTGGATGTTCGCTGCTTTGGAGATTATCTCGAATCGCATCAATGGCATTATTAATAATATTCAGGAAGACTTGATTTAACTGACTAGGATAGCAAGTAACTAAAGGTAGATCCCCATACTCCTTAATGACGCGCACTTCGGGTTTATTTTCAGAAGCTTGTAAGCGATGTTGCAAAATTAACAAGGTGCTTTCAATACCACTGTGTAAATCTACAGCTTTAATTTCGGCTTCATCTAAGCGAGCAAAGTTGCGTAAACTCTGGACAATTTTACTGATGCGCTCGCTACCAATCTTCATCGATTCTAAGGTTTGATTGGCATCTTTAACCAGAAAATCAAGCTCAATTTCTTCCTTCATTGCTTGAATAGCTGGATTATGTTGGGGATATTCCTGCTGATAAAGTGTCAGCAAACGCATCATATCTTGAATGTAATTTTCTGTATGGGTAAGATTACCCTTAATAAAATTAACTGGATTGTTAATTTCGTGAGCAATACCAGCTACCAATTGACCGAGGGATGACATTTTTTCGCTATGAATTAATTGTCCTTGAGTTTGCTGCAATTTTTTCAAGGTCTGCTCTAAATCTTGAGCTTTTTGGTTAAGAGCTTGGGTTTTGTGTTCTACCTCTGCTTCTAGGATGTAAGAATAGTTTTCGGTTTTTTGATACAGACGGGCATTTTCTACAGAGATCGCGGCTTGACTGGTTAGGAGTTGGAGAATCTCGATGCGATCGCTGGTAAAAGCGCCTAAAGTTAAGTTGTTCTCTAAGTACAAAATACCGCTGAGTTTTCCTTGGCGACTAATGGGAGTACATAAAACTGATTTGGGCTGGTGAGTGATGATGTAGCTATCACTAGCAAATTGCACTGCTGTACTCAAGTCTTCAAACACAGCCGTCTCTTGAGTTCTTGCCACTGCATAAATCAAACTTTGGGGAATTTCTGGGTATTGCTCTAGGGGAATTTCTAAGGTTTTTACCAGTTGTTGATCGGCTTGAGCTACAACTAACCATTGTTCCTCTTGGCGGAGAACTAAATGACCGATTTGTGCGCCAGCATTGGCGATCGTAATCTCCATTAAGGTTGCCAACAGTTTCTCTAATTCAATTTCTTGAGAGATGGCTTGTGCGGCTTTCATCACCGCTTGCAAATCTAAGTATAAATTTTGCTTGCTAGAGCTTTTAGTTATACTTCTCATCAAAGTTGAGGCGATGGTTAGCCCAGATGCGATGGCAAGATTAGTCGGTTGGAGAATGGCTGTTAGTAGTTGCGGATATTGTTGTTCTAAATGGGCGACTTTCGCCTTTGCACCCCAATGGGCGTAGCAGTAGTAGGCTTCTTGGATATAGTCTGCGGCCATTTTCTCTTTGCTCCAAGCAAGGTAGAATTTGGCAGCAAGCTCATTGCTGAGTGCTTCTTCTTGGATATAACCGTTTTCTTTTGCCCCCTGAATGGCTTTTTCATAGTAGGTCATTGCGTCTAAATGACCCAAAATTTTTGCCCGCTCTGCTTCAACTAAATCGTATTTGTGTTGATGATTAGCGGGAGCATGGAACGCCCACTGACTCATCAGTTTCTGGTTTTCTGCAACTTTTTCTAGTGCCCATTGTTGCTCTGCCTCATTGCCATTTGAACAGGTAGCCAGGAGAGTAAGGGAGTAGTAGAAATTATGTTCCGCAAACTGCAAGAAGCCAACCATGTTTCCTTGGTATTTTTCGGCTTCTTTAGCATGGATGAGTGCCTGCTGATAGTCCTGAAAGATGAACAGAAGAATCGTCTTTGCTAGATGGAGCAGGAACAGGAGAGTTCCGTTCTGAGTTTCAATTAAAATCGGCAGCATTTTCCCCTCATCGAAACTCTCTCCAACGAATATTAGGGCATCTTCTGCTGCTCCCATCAAATTCAACACAAGCTGACGACAAATCTGCCCGAAGTAAATTTGATACTCTTGTTTGAATTTCAACAACAGATCAATATATTTTTGCTGTTGCTGATTCACCTGCTCCAGTGGTTCGCCGACGAAGAAAAGATAGTTGCAGTAGGAAGTAGCGTTGTAGCAGGCATACTCGACATCACCTGCTTCTAATCCAACCTGAATAGCTTCACGTAGGGGAGCGATCGTTTTGCGAGCGGGTTCCCGCCAGTGCCGCACAAACACATCAAAAATGTTAATCACTTTTGCATACAATTTCCTATCGTTGAAGCGCTCCAGTAATTTTAATCCTAATTGTCCAAACCGATAGCCTCTTTCAATTCCGGTTGGGCTACCACATAAAACCAGACCATAAAAGGTGTAGCCAAATGCCGAAAATGCCGAGTTGCCAAATTGAATCGATAGGTTCACTAGTGTGTAAGCAATCAGTGGTAACATATCTGGTTTAGCGTTCAGGCTGGGAGTGACCATTGCGATCGCAATTCGCATGGCTGCTAACTTGTGCGGATCGAGCATCTCTGGCAGGTTCATTAAATCCTCGATCGCTAACTCCAGTGGGGGTTCTTTAAACAGTGGTTCACTCAAAAACTCCAGCACTTGCAGACAGATGTCGATTGCTGCCAGCATTTGATTTTGAGCAATGTAGAAATAGATTTTGATTTCATACATCTTCACCTTTTGCAGCAAATCCTGGGCGTGCTGAAGAACAATTTCTGAAAGCTGTTCTGCCTGCTCGAAATGGGCAGTTAGGTACTCAATTTCAGCCGCTTCTGTATAAAGGGAAAGGGTTAGGTCATAATGATGTTCCCAACCGTTTTCTGGGAGCGCTGCCAGCCCTGCTGTGAAGTATTTACTTGCCGTCTCATAGGCGGTTGCTGCCTTGGCTTTTTGTCCTGCTTGCAAGTTCATTTGAGCCAGTTCATTCCGTTGAGCTAGATCCAATTTTTGCAGCCTAGAGATTTCGTCACCATTTTGTGCATTCAACAATCCGGGAGAACTTTTTTGAGATGTCAATCTCAGACCGTAATTCAATTGATTGACAATTTCAAAAATTTTGCCTTCTCGCTCTGCTTCAGGCGTATTTGCCCACAGTTGTTGCCCGATTTTGAAGTGGGTAGACTGTTTTTGATCTTCTGGAATCAGACTGTAAGCAGCTTGTTGAACGCGATCGTGCAAGAATTTATAAGGAACGACAATCTCACCATCGCGATTAATGTAGTCTGAATTATTTGATTGGAAGAACTTGTAGGTTTCACTAATGGGGAGAATCAGCCCTTCTTGTAACGCCTTCCATAGGTTGCTCGCTATCTCAATAAGTGATTTTTCAGAGACCATTGCCAAGGTCTTCAAATCAAATTGGTTGCCAATACAAGCCGCCAGTTTCAAAACCTCTTGTGTCTCCACCGGAAGTTTCTGTAACTGCAATGCCATGAACTCTACTACTCCATCGGTCAATGCCAATTGCCGCACCGAAGCCAAGTCACATTGCCAGTAACCCAGTTCTGGCTGGAACTGAATCCACCCCTCCTCGTGCAGTGCTTTGAGAAACTGGGTTGTAAAAAAGGGATTCCCTTTGGTTTTCTGATATACCAATTGTGTTAGGGGTTGAGCCAGTTCATTGGGACAACTTAAGGTGTCTGCCACCAATTGATTCACCGTTATTTCCACCAAGGGTTCCAGGGTAATCGTATTGACGGTAGCTTGGGCTTGCTGAATCTGTTCCAGCGTCAGCATCAAGGGATGAGTTGGAAAAACTTCATTATCTCGATAGGCACCCAGAATGAGTAAATATCCAGAACTGGCTTCACTCATCAATAATTGCAGCAAATTCAGAGAAGCCGAATCTGCCCATTGCAAGTCATCTAGAAATATCACTAGTGGATGCTCAGGGGTGGTGAAAACCTGGATAAATTTCTGAAAGAGCAAATTGAAACGATTTTGGACGGCATTACCAGATAGTTCCGGGACTGGCAGCTGTTGACCGATAATTCGCTCTAGTTCAGGAATCACATCAACGATCACTTGTCCGTTTTCACCTACAGCCGCCAAAATTTTCGCTTTCCACGTCGCCAATTGGACATTACTCTCACTCAGTAGTTGTCCCATCAAATCACGAAAGGCTTGCATAAAGGCACTGAACGGAATATTACGCCCGAACTGATCGTACTTGCCTTTGATAAAGTAACCGCGTTGTCTCACAATCGGTTTATGGACTTCATTGATCACCGCTGTTTTACCAATCCCGGAAAATCCTGCTACTAGCATCATTTCTGAATTGCTATTAGCGACGCGCTCAAAAGCTTTGAGCAAGGTTGCAACTTCTGTTTCTCGCCCATAGAGTTTTTCAGGGATAATGAAGCGATCGCACACATCTCGTTCTCCCAGGACAAAGGTTTCTATTCTCCCCGTTGCTTTCCATTGATTAAAACAGCGTTCTAAGTCATGCTTCAAACCCAAGGCGCTCTGATAACGATCTTCGGCATTTTTCGCCATCAACTTCAACACTATCTCTGAGGCGATCGCGGGAATTTCTGGATTGATGCTGTGTGGGGCGAGTGGGAGCTTGGCTAAATGACAGTGTACTAACTCCATTGGGTCATGGGACTCAAACGGTAATTAGTCCGGTCAAAAGTTCATATAATGTCACACCTAAAGCATAGAAGTCACTGCGGTAATCAATACCACGATTCATTCGTCCAGTTTGCTCTGGGGAAAGATAGGCAAGGGTTCCTTCCAGAACATTGGGATTTTGGATTTCCTGGTTTTCGCGCGGGAGGAGAGAGGCAATGCTAAAGTCAATCAGCTTAACTTGATGCGATTCTGGATGAATCAGAATGTTAGCAGGTTTGATATCTTTGTGGATAACTCGATGCTGGCACACATCATGGAGAATATCAGCAATTTGTCGGGCTATTTCTAAAATTTCCCGTAAGGATAGGGAATAATTTTGGGTATAATCCCGTAGGGAAATGCCGCCAAAGTCTTCCATCACTAAGGTATACCTGTTACCGTATGCTTCTAGGCTTAATGGATGGATTATGCCAGGAATGTTAAGATTTTTGGTGATTGTATACTGGTTACGAAACTGTAATAATTCGCTAAAGGTGGGGTAGTCTTGCCGTAATAGTTTAATCACCACTGGACGCTGACTTAACTCCTGCACTGCTCGATAAACTATTGTCTGAGAACCTGCATATATCTGCTCAACAATGGCATAACCAGGGATATAGGGCAATAGATTTGAATCGGGGATTGCTGCCAGTGTTGTCATAGCGTCAAGTTAAAATCTTTAGAAGAAGTTTATAACTTTAATATTTCCCAATAATTTGGCAGAATAAACATTCCGTAACTTGTATACATAATTAGGGTTTGCTGAAAAAGATAGGAAAAAAGCGATTAGAAAACAATTCCAATATTTGAAAAGAAACTTATCATAGTTTCCATGATTTTTTTAGGGTTGTTTTCAAAGTCGGGTAGCACTTGGAGGTACAGGGATCGGAATCCCAGTCGCTCAAACAACTTTTATTGTGTATGCAAGTAAATTTGGACTCAGCAATCGTAGCACTAAGGAGTAATCCATTAGTTTCAGTCCCTAACACCGTATTATCGCTCAATCAAACCCAACAGCTTCTCCTCCACAGCCGTCAGCCGTCAAATACGGCCGCTTCAGTTCCCCCAGATGCTTCAGCACAGCACTTGGGGCATCTTCCAATCTCTCGTTTTCCTGTAACCTACTGATACGTAGGCTAGTAAGAACCGCAGGCATCGCATATCTCCCGCATCTGCTCACACTCCGCAGGCAGGTAATTGTAAGATTTGAGGTGCTGCAACCCAACGGAGTATTCGCCATCCCAGACTCTCACGGTGCAACTGAACTCATTCACTGCGCTGACAATCCCTCAGCACCCACCCTTGCCCCTGAGTTCTGGGTTGTCTTTAACAAGGATTTGGCACACTTCGCCGATTTGGTAGGTATTGGGTACTTGGGTAAGCTCCATGATGCGTTGTACTACGTCTTACTTATAAGACACTCAACTTGGACAGATACATCAGGAAAGCAAAGGGGTGAAATAGTACCTGTGGTTAGTGTCAGTTCGGTTTTGTATTCCCCATTTTTTAGGTCACAAAATACTTTTAACTGCGGAGTGTTCAGGTTCACAACCCAGTATTCAACAATACCAGCCTCCGCATAAATGTCTTTTTTGTCACCTAAATCTTTGCTCAGGATGGCTTTGGAAAATTCAATAACCCAGAAGATATCTTCTGGGTAAGGATGGTGTTCTAAGTAGACCTCACCTAAAGGTTTGACAATCGCAACATCGGGAGCAGGTTCTGGGGCATTTTCCAAATTTTCACGGTTCTGCAATCTACTGATGCGTAAGCGTAGCCCAAAGCAGGCATCGCTCTTAGAGAAATGCCAGTTATCTACATCTTCTGAGATTCTATTGAGTTTTGTTAATTTCTAGCCAGTTGTAGAGTGGGAACTGAACTCTGTTGAGCGCTGTATGAATCATGTAGAGGGGTTCTACAGCACTAACTAAACAACTGGCATAGCTGGATGTCAAGAAGCGGGAAGTTTTATCTTTTCCCTCGTACAACTTCTTCACTGTCCCGTTGTGTTGCTAACTCCATTGAAACTGCAACCCAAAGCCATTGGATGCCAAATTGCCAAAATTGTTCAGGGTATTCTCCCATACTCCGACTCCAGAAGCGTCAATAATTTCTCTTCCACAGCAGTAAGATAAGCCCGATTTACCTTCCCCAACGACTGCAACAGACTTTTGACTGTCTCCTCCAGCGAATCGCAATACACCCGACTGATGCGATCCTAATCTCCTGAACCTGCTGACACTCCTGGGGCAGATAGTTGAATGATTTAAGATGTTGCAACCCAACGGCGTACTCGCCATCCCACATTCACATGCTGCAACTCAAGTCATTTACTGCGCTGACAATCGCCCAACAGCCACCTTTGCCTCTCAGTTCGGGATTGTCTTTTGAAAGGATTTGACACACTTTACCTATCTGGTAGGTGTTTGGTACTAAAATTCTCTCCATTATTTTTTGCACAATGTCTTTCACAATCCTACCAGTCGGCATTTTCCCACCAGCAAGTTCTACTGCTCTTAGCCACACTTCATGCTGTTGTTGAGGTTCCAGCTTGGTCATTGATCGGACTTGGCGCTCACTCATGGGCAGAATTTGTGATCCATTGGTCGTCAAATTCTCATCTGCCACATTTTGACAACCAATGGTTGTCAAATTTTCGTAAACACCAGCTGCGGCGATCAAATAATTTGATTGTTGCCGACTATGCCCAAAGCGATCGCAGCAGTATTCCTCAAATGTTTTATGCGTGGATCGATACAGTCGTCTATCCCTCAATTCCGTTAACGCCTTCCCTGCCTCAAAAAACGCTCTTTCTACACGGCGCTCTAAATGTAAGCGAAAGCGATCGCGCTGTTCTTCTTCTGTCAACTCTGGAACTTCAACAGCAGTAACAGGGCAACTCGCAATTCGCAATTATAATTAACTGCGAATTGCAAACTGCAAATTGGTAATTGTTTTGGTTGGCTTCTGATTAACTTTGGATTACAAAGTCTGATGCAGTTAGTGATATATTGCCAGTTAAATTGGCAAACTCTGACCCAGTTCCAAAGCCAGCCGAAATGCCATTTTGATTGTAAAAAAGCTCCCCACTGCTTTGGTTATAAACAATTTTGGCAGAGCTAATGGCAGCCCCAGTATTGCTACTAACTACGGCGAATTCATTAACAATACTAAACCCATTACCAGCCCTGCAAAGCAAGGCTGCAAACGTAGTTTTATCCAGGATAATTTTATCGCTGCCTTTGACGAAATCCGTAATTCGGTCAATGCCAATGGCTGCACTGGTAAAGGCAGCGTTTGTGTTGTAGAAGAAAAAATCGTTATTACCGCCACCTGTTAGAACGTCATCACCTGCCCCACCAATTAGGGTGTCATTACCTAACCCCCCAATTAAGGTATCCTTACCACTTCCGCCGTTGAGGGTATTATCTCTTGTGTTACCTGTCAGAACGTTGTCAAGAATATTGCCTGTTCCATTAGTAGCTCCTTCCAGCAGAATTAAGTTTTCTACATTAGCTTCTAGAGTATATCCTTGAGTAGAAATATAAGGTGCTTTAACGGTATCGATTCCTTCACTTGCGTTCTCAATGATAATTTCATCACCTACGCCACCCACCATGTAAGTGTCATTACCAGTGCCACCCTTCATTTACATCCGCGCCTAAATTGGCAATTAGAGTGTCATCGCCTGCATCGCCGTTCAGTGTGTCAGTACCATAACCACCATCAAGGGTGTCATTGCCTGCACCACCATTCAAGATATTGTTACCGACACCTTCACCAGTCAGTTTATTATTTAGGCTATTACCAGTTCCGTTACTTGCGTTTGAGCCTGTCATAATCAGGTTTTCTACATTGGCTGTCAGAGTGTAAGTAACGGAGGCTCTGACTGTATCAACTTCAGTACTGAGTGTAGAGGTTTCGGTGACGATATCTCCAATGCTGTCAACAATGTAGGTGTCGTTTCCAGTGCCACCAGTCATACTATCATTACCTGCACCCCCATCAATAGTATCGTTTCCCACACCACCGTTGATGGTGTCATTTCCACTGCCACCGTTGATAATGTCATTTCCACCGCCACTATTAATAATGTCGTTTCCACCAACAGTATTGATGGTGTCATCTTTGCTAGTGCCTGTGACTGTGAACTCCTCAATGTTATGAAAACCAACGAAATCCAAACGAGTGTTGTCTGTACTGCTGACTTGTCGTATAGCAGTGCCATAAGTACTACTACCATTGAAACGCATACCAGTACCAGTATCGCCAACAGAATAGTCCACTATTAGGCGGTCAATACCATCACCGCCATAAACAGTGTCACCATCATTAATACTTCTACCAGCTAGTCCAGCGTTAATGGTGTCGTTACCAGCCCCAGTTTTGATTAGGTCATTAGTGCGAAGAACAGCACCGTTAACAATTCCAGTATGGGTAACAATGTCGTTGCCACTGCCTGTAGTGATAGAAAATCCCTCAAAATTAATGGCAGTGACAACACCAGAAACATTGATATTTAAGAGATTGGAGAGATTGAGGTTAGCCGTTTGTGTGGAGAGGTCAAGCGTAAGGTAGTCTAAGCCTGAACCACCATCTAGAGTGCCAGCAACAGCAATCACACTATCATTACCAGCACCTGCTTTAATGACATTGTTTCCATAGTAAGTTTTGATGGTGTCATCTTTGCTAGTACCGATGACGGTGAATTTCTCAATATTTTTGAAGGCGATGTAATCCAATAGAGAACCGCTTTCATGTCGATTAGCAGTGCCTAAATTAGGGTTAACACCACTATTAAAAGACATACCGCCCCCCGTATCACCAGCAGAGTAATCTACAATCAGGTGGTCAAAACCGTCACCACCATCAACATAGTCATTTTTACCCAGTCCTGGGTTAATTGTGTCGTTGCCTGCACCAGTGCTGATAGTGTCATTGCTACGAAACACTGTACCATTAGCAAAAACTGGTCTGATAACAGTGTCGTTGCCGCTACCTGTAATAATTTCCATGATTTTCAGTGTGTGTCTTTAATGTGGGTAAACGCGATCGCTCAAATAGGAAATATCTATTCTGGTATCTTCCCTTGGGTTGGGATTTTACGCAAAATCCACGGGCAATTATAAAACTTTATTAATTTCCAACTAAGTTATCAAAAACAACAGCCGCATCCATTAAAAGATAGGACTGGCGACAACTATGACCAAATCTATCCCGGCAATATTCCTCAAATGTTTTGTGGGTCGAACGGTATCTGCAATCGCGTAATTCTGCCAACGCCTTCCCTGTCTCAAAAAATGCTCTTTCCACACGGCAGGCGCTCTAAATGTAGGCGGTAAGCGTAGCCATGCCGTCAGGCTTATCGCGTTGTTCTTCCTCCGTTAACTCTGGAACTTCAACAGCCGCAGGATGCATACCTGTCATCTCGACAAGCTTTAAAAAGCCACGAGTTAGTGGCAGCGAAAACAGAATCCAGAAGTCAGGAGCCAGTTAATATCAATTTACATTGAAGCTGCATAGAAAAGAGCCTCAAGAATAAAGTCATAAAAAGTTAAAGAAATAACACGTTCCGATGTGATTTTACTGAGAACCTCGTTGAGGCGATCGCGAAGTTCTTCAAGGGTGTTGAATACCTGACCCTTAATTTGAGATTTGAGAAAAAGCCAAAACCTTTCAATAGGATTGAGTTGGGGACAATAGGCAGGTTGGCAGATAGGAATAATATTTTCAGTCCATTTCAACTCCTTAACGGGTGACAACATGGTTAAACCGCTTGTTTCATAAGGGATAGAGCCTGAAAGCCACGTTGAAAAAATAGGCGTTTGTGAGGCTTGAGAGCCATTAACAAGAGAGCTAAATCAGCCCATAATTCCATACCATATATCCATAGTTGTCCGTAAAGAGCAAAGCTAAAATCGCTGTGGCGAGGGGTCTGGTCATTGTGTTCTTTAATACGTCCGGCATAAGTTTCTATGCCTAGATTTTGCATCTGTTGACCATGCATTGTAGCTAAACTATAAGCAATTACAATCAATAATACTAAAGCTAAAAAACGAGTTTCATTCACTTTGGTATCTTCTAGGTTATAACCACCCGTCTTACAATCTTTGAAGAATTGCTCAATCCCCCATCGGCAGCGATAGAGGCATAAAGTTTGTTGAAGAGTTGGTAAATTCGTTAAGATGTACCAAGGCTGTTTTGAGCCATTATTGCGGTATTTCCTTTTCCAATAAACAGCGATGTTAAATAAACCCAATTCATCCGCTTTACCACATTTAACCCCCACATAAAACTTTGACATTCCTGGCTGAAAACCTTGGTCTTTAAGTACCTGATATTCAAGTCCTGGTTGTGACTGGAAGTGAAGGTCTTTTTTCTGACGTAAAGCAAAGTAGATTCCTTTATCATCAAGCCATTTAGCGAGTTTAGGACTATGAAATTCTCTGTCTGCCAACACCACAACTCGACATTTTTTCAACAGCTTCATCGCCGTATTTATCAATCGTTTTTGCGTTTGTAAATTACTGTTTCCCACATGATTTAATGTTTCCCAATATAGTGGTAAGGCATGAGTACCCCATACCAATGTCACCATAAATACATTCCGCCCAATCCAAAAGAGTTCTATCCAGTGCCACCATCCAATAACCATATTTTTGATGCTTTTTCTTGTCGAAATAACGTCGCTGTTCTCGATTTAATTTATGTCCTGTTCTCTGTTGTCTGATCCAATATTTGATCAGGGGAAACCACAATAATTTCACGCAGAGATTACCTCCCACTAAAAATCTTTGTAGATTGCGTTTTCGACTTTCATATGTAATTGCTTGCGGAAATAAGCTGGCCAATGTTGACAGCTTTACTTGTCGATGAGCTTGTATCAGTAACAACAATAACTCTAGTGTCAGATACTGCTGTTCACTCAAGTGCTTGCGGAAGATAGTTTGATATGATTGTGGTAACAGTTTATTTTTTTGTGGGGGTTTACTTCCCCCTATTTTTTTACCACCTTATTTTCTCAAATTCTTACCACATCTCATCTTGAGCCACCTTGTCACCCGTTAAGGAGCTTGACCATCGACGCTGGGAGCTGTGTAGCCAACTTTTTTAGAACCATCATTATTAATCGCTGAGGCCTTGATAATAGCGTGAATACAATCTCTATCAGCGATCGCATCCTCTAATCGCTTTAAGACTACAATCCCTACACCTTCACCGATGACAGTTCCTTTTGCCTTGGCATCAAAGGCACGGCAATGTCCATCGGGAGACAAAATTCCTCCTTCTTGATAAAAATAGCCAGATTTTTCTGATCCAGATATGCAAACTCCACCCGCCAAGGCCAGATCGCATTCACGATCTAGCAAACTTTGACAGGCTAAATGTACAGCGACTAATGAAGTAGAACAACCAGTTTGGACAGTGATTGCTGAACCATTTAGATTTAATTTATAGGCGACTCGTGTAACTAGGTTATCTGGGCGATTACTATGTCTAATTTCGTCAAAACCGACAAGTTTTATTAGGTCAGGGTTAGAAAAAATATTCAATAAAAAGTAACTGCTAACGCTGGCACCACCATAAACACTAATTCTACCTTCATAGGTTTCAGAATTGTAGCCAGCACTTTCGAGCGCCTCCCAAGCAACTTCTAAGAAAAGGCGTTGCTGCGGATCGATGATTTCTGCCGCTCTGGGTGAATAATTAAAGAATGAAGCATCAAATAATTCTACATCTTCCAGTTCAGCGTTTGCTTTAACATAGTTAGGGTTATTCAGAATACTTTTGTCTACACCCGCAGACTCCAGTTCTATATTGGAAAAAACCGAAATTGATTCCACCCCATTCTGTAAATTATGCCAAAATTCCTCCAGGTTTTTGGCTTTTGGGAAACGCCCATTTATACTTACAATGGCTATCTCATTAAAAATTTCTGAAGCCTCTAAATTGTTTTTCATTTTTCAGTCCAGATTTTTTAATTTAAAGTTTTTGCCGAAACTGGGTTCTTAGTTGTCTTTCATTCATCCGACTTCTAGCTCTGTTATGGCTTTCTTCTAAAGAAGATTCTTCGCTTTTTTCTTTATTCAATAACTTTACTAAAGAACTGATAGTAGGATGTTCAAATAAATCAGTTATGGATAAATCTTGATTAAAAAGTTTTTTCAGTTTGCTATGAATTTGCACAATGAGTAATGAATGTCCACCGAGTTCAAAGAAGTTATCATCAATGCCAACTTTTTGAACATTCAGTGCCTCTTGCCAGATAATAGCGATCGCTTCTTCTATCTCAGTTTGAGGTGGCTGATAAGTTGCTTCTAATTCTGGGCGATAACCATCTGGTTCTGGTAACGCACTGCGGTTCACCTTTCCATTTGGCATTAGTGGCAGCACTTTGAGAATCACGAAAGCCGAGGGCATCATATATTCCGGCAGTTTTTCTCTCAGAAACCTGTGCATATTACTAACACTGGGTGTCTGTTTTTGCTTAGGAACAATATAGGCAATCAACCGCTTATCTTCTCGCAGCAAAACCACAGCTTGTTGTACTTCTGGATGTTCACACAGCACCGTCTCAATCTCGGAGAGTTCAATCCGGAAGCCCCGGATTTTTACCTGATGATCTAGCCGTCCGATAAATTCAATGTTGACATCAGGTAGGTAACGTGCTAAATCACCAGTTTTGTAAAGGCGATCGCATTTTGAATTTCCAAAGGTGTTGGCTAAAAATCTCTCTGCTGTTAGTTCGGGTCGATTTAAATAACCCCGAACTAAAGAGGCTCCACCAATATACAATTCACCTGGTACACCAATGGGTACGGGTTGCATCTGCCGATCTAACAGATAAATCTGTATATTCGCCAGTGGACGACCTAGTGGAACTGTTTTTGAATTATGACTAGCTTGGTTATTCTGAACGGCGAAGGTAGTAACACCCACGGTAGCTTCTGTTGGGCCGTAGTGATTGAAGATCGAGCAATCTGGTGCTTGCTGCTGAATCTGCTCGATTAAATCCCAAGTTGCAATTTCACCTCCCAGGATCAGTCTTTGGCGAGGCAGAATGGACTGAGATGGAGCAGATGCTAGGAGACTGGCAAGGTGGGAGGGGACAATTTTCAGGCAGTCGATGGAATGTTGGCGGTTGTATTCAGCTAAAGCTGCTGAGTCAGCAACTCGCTGGGAGGATATGATATGCAAAGTGCCACCTGTGCAAAGAGAAGGAAAGATAACGGTGTTACCCAAGTCTGCGGCTAAGGTGGAAACACTAGCGAAGCTAGGTGCTGCGGGTAGATTTAATCTTTCTGTGATGCTATTGAGGTAATTAACTAGTTGCTGGTGTTCAATGGCTACTCCCTTTGGTCTGCCAGTGGAACCAGAGGTAAACACTACATAGACTAAATTCTCAGTCGTTACCTCACTGTTGGGATTATCATCGTCGTACTGAGCAATCATGTTCCAATCAGTGTCTAAATTAATGACCAATGACGCTTGAGCATCCTGCAACCGGAAATCAAGACTTTCCTTTGGTAATGTTGGGTCTAGTGGTAAGTATGCTCCACCAGCCTTGAGGATGCCCAAAAGTCCAATAATCATTTCGAGCGATCGCTGCAAAGAAACCTTTAGCTACATATCACATCGAGTGTGGCAATACCTTTGGCGGTGGTCTAAGCGTAGACACCCCAGCAAAAATACAAAGTGGATTCGCAAGCGTTACTTTAAAACCATTAAAGGTAACAGATGGACGTTCGCTTGTACAACAAGCGACCGCAGACGTAAGGATAAAGAACTTATCTTATATCAAATAGAAAAAACGACCATCGAACGCCATATAAAGGTAAAAGGCGACGCAAGCCCCGACGACCCTTCATTAAAAGAGTACTGGGAAAAACGCCACCAAAAACATGGTAAATCTCGCCTTGATAAAGCCTCCAAGCCATACAAGATAGCGGAAAACCAGAAATGGAAATGTCCATTATGTGGCGAACCTTTATTCAATGGAGAGGAAATCGACATCCATCACATAGTACCTGTGGCAGAAGGAGGAACAGATGACATGGAAAACCTTCAGCACCTGCACAAAGCGTGTCATAAGCAGATACATAAAACCCAAGTAAACGAATCTGTTTCGCATTGGACAAGAAGCGTTAACCAATGCATTTAAGTATGCAAATGCCAGCGAAATCTGCGTTGAGTTGCGGTATGAGCAATGCCTGCGACCGGCGGAGCGATGCCTGCGGCGGGCTACGCCTACGCAGATCGTCTTGCATATCAAAGACAATGGGCAAGGATTTGAAGGCAGTAGTCTGTCGGTCGGTCGGGGCTTTGGATTACTCGGAATGACCGAACGCGCTCAAAGAATTGGGGCAGAATTGACGATTCAAAGCCACCTTGGGCAAGGAACAGAAATCATTGTGAGAGTAGAAACACTATGACCGAATGGCACTAAGAAAAGCTCTAAGCTATGCAGGATAAGCACTACAGATTTTAAAGCTATTGAAGAATGAATAAAAGTCTTGGGATGGAAGAGGTGAAAGTTTAGGATGCAATGCCTGCGTAGCTTGCCGCCGTAGCCATCGCTCGCAGAATGAACGTTGAGAGTACGCTTTGCTTCCGGTGAACTGCATAGCTACCGACTCATGGCGGGTACACCATCGCTGTGCCTGGCAGAGACTGTGGAATCAAATGTACGGTTTGCCCAAAATTTATTTTAGATAGGAAAAGCTTACTCGTTCATGAAATACTTTCTTGAAGACGAGCAAGCCAATATAACTACTACTACTGTGACACTACGAGTAAAAATCCTCAAGGATAAATTTAATCAAAGTTTGGGATTGCCTTTTAAAGAGCTATTACCAGCAAGTGTAATTGAGGTAAGGATTCAGGTGGCAGAGTATTGACAAGGAGGACACTTGAGGGTGAGTATCACAAATATGAACCAAAGCCAGCCTGAAGAATTAGACCGAGAAAGTTTGAGCCAGTTGCCCAAAGAAGAACTGGTGGAGATGCTTATTCAGCAGGCTCAAGTGAACAGAAAGTTACTCGAATCTATCCAAGAACTCAAACAAGAGATAGAAAAGCTTCGTGTCATAGCTAATCTAGATAGCAAGACTTCATCAAAACCACCATCAACTGACCTGCTCAAAAAATCAGAAAAGAACAAATCCAAAACTGAATCATTGACAGATAGCCCGAAACGCTCTCCAGGGGGGCAAGTAGGACATAAAGGGAAGACCCATAAAGGGTTTGACAGAGTAGACCGTTATGAAATACTTCGCCCACAAATATGTTGTTGTGGTCAAGCAGAATTTATCCTCCAACCAATAAAAGTTGATTTTCAACAAGTAGCACAGTTGGTGGAATGTCCAATAGAAGTAGTGGAGTATCATCGCCATACTTTATTGTGTCAGTATTGTGGGACATTACAAAGCGCTGACTGGTCGCCTGAGATCGTACCAGGACAAGATTTGGGTGTGAGACTTCAAGCATTTTTAGGATGGATGGGTAATTACGCACATTTGCCTTACGAAAAACAACAAGAGATGTTGTGGGAACTGGGTCAAATTGATATTGGAGTTGGGACTCTAGTTCGCACCAATGAGCGAATTACTCAAGCCATTGAACCGAGTATTTTGGAGTTGAGAGACTGGGTACAGCAGGAGCAACCGAATATCCATGTGGATGAAACTCCGTGGCCAGTTAAAGGTTTAAAAGAATGGTTATGGGTAATTGCTAATCCGCATTTTTGTTTATTTACTGCTGCTGATACACGCTCTCGCGCCGAGTTAGAAGCCATCTTAGGAACTGAGTATCAAGGGGTACTCAACAGTGACGATTTTAGTGTTTACAATGGTTATCCAGTTAACGCTCAACAGAAATGTTTGGCTCATCTACGTCGTCACTTCAAAAAATTAATCTTAATTCCAGGACTTCACAACCAAGCTATTGGTGAAGCGTTTGTTAATTTGATTGATGAAGCTTTTATAAATTATGCTCAGTGGTTTGAGACTCTTGACTCAACCAGTTACAACGATTGGGTCAATCAATTCAAATCTAAGTTGCAATCCTCACTCAATCAGTGGATTGGCAAGGCAGGAGCTACGGCAGGAAACCTTTTACGTTCTTTACGAGATAAAGCTCATCAGTGGTGGTATTTCCTTGACTATCCTGAAGTTCCTCCTGATAACAATCAGGCTGAACGATCGCTTCGCCTAGCTGTCACAAAACGTAAAGTCAGTGGCGACTCTCGTTCAATGGAGCGATTTCAACACACTGCCGATTTATTGACGGTGGTGCAGACTTGTCGTCGTCAAGGCAAGTCTATTATTGATTTTTTTTGTACAAGCACTACTGGTTGATTCTAATAATTATCTGTCTCCCCCATCTCTACTTCCTAAATATTAGACCTGAATCCTTACTAATTGAGGAAGCGATGAAAGAGCTAAAAATTAGATATTATCAGCGATTATTTGACCCAATAGTAACAGTCTGGGCATTTTTATCTCAAGTTTTAGATAGCGACAAAAGTTGCCATCATGCAGTGAGTAAAGTCATTGCTTATTTGGCAGGGGAAAGAGTATAAATTCCATCAACTGATACAAGCGCGTATTGTCAAGCGCGGTCTAGATTACCAGAAAAGTTGTTAGAAAAACTTTTTATTCAATCTGGAGAAAGCTTAGAAAAAAGGGTAGTAACAGAACATTTATGGCGTGATCGAAATGTGTTGGTAATAGATGGTTCAACTGTGTCCATGCCTGACACTGTAGAGAACCAGAAAGAATATCCTCAACCTTCTACTCAAGCATCTGGATGTGGATTCCCAATTGCGAAAATCAGTGTGATATTCAGTTTAGCTACTGGAGCCGCTATTGCACTATGCATAGATGTTCTGAACACGCATGATATAAAATTAGCTAGGAAGTTATATCAGTTTCTTAATCCATTAGATATTCTTTTGGGAGATAGAGCATTTTGCGCTTATGCCGATTTTATTTCTATTAAAAATATAAATAGTGATGCAGTTTTTAGGAAACACCAAGCCCGAAAAACCACGATGCGTAAAGGCAAAATTATTGGGAGTTGTGACAAGATGGTAACTTGGTATAAGCCTAAAAAATGTCCACAAGGATTGAGTAAAGATGAATTTTATGCTTTACCTTCAAACAGAACGGTGCGAGAGATTTATTATTACATTGTTGTTCCTGGCTTTCGTACTGAACAAGTTAGTTTAATTACTACTCTCCTAGATAAAACAACTTATTCTACTTTGGATATTGTTGGGCTTTACGGTAAACGTTGGGATGTTGAACTAGATTTGAGACATCTAAAAACTACTCTAGGAATGGATGTTTTGCGCTGTAAAACTCCTTCTATGGTACGTAAATAAATTTATGTTTATTTGCTGGCTTACAATCTACTTCGTAGTTTGATGTGGTCGGCAGGTACTACTTATGGCACTTCTCCATTACGCAAATCGAAAGCAAGGTACTCGCCATCATTTAAATAACTTTATTCCCCAATTGTTAGCCGCTTTTTCTCAAAAACGTCTTCAAATTTATTTCACTTTACTTAAAGTTATTGCTCACAAGGCTGTGAGCGATCGCCCCGCAAGAAGTGAACCACAAGTTCGGAAACGTCGCCCAAAAGCTTATCCCTTGATGACCAAACCCCGGCATGAATTACGCAAGCAATTGCAAACTGCTTAAACCACAAGTGTTTTGGCTTTTCTTAGTGCCATTCGGGTCAAGATCCTTAAACTCCAGCTCACTGCTACGAAGGCTACCCCGCTAGATTGAAGCGATCACAGGTGGGCCAGAGCAGAAGCTAGAGCAAGCCAAACAGATGATCAATGGGAAATCTGTCAAGAAGTTCAAGTCAAGTTGATCGTAACCGTTCGATGTCTCGCATCGGTGGTGCACCGAACAAGCGGGAGTATTCTCGGCTGAACTGTGAGGGACTTTCGTATCCAACCTGATAGGCAGCAGAGGTGGCATCGCAACCTTCCGTCAGCATCAGGCGACGGGCTTCTGACAGTCTTAACTGCTTTTGATATTGAAGTGGACTCATTGAGGTCACTTGCTTGAAATGCTGATGAAACGACGAAGTAGACATTCTCACTTGCTTTGCTAAGTCCTCGACTCGCATCGGCTGAGTAAAGTTAGATTTGATCCGTTTGATCGCTGAAGCAATCCGCTGCATACTGCTGCCGGATGTAGCAATTTGGCGCACGGCTTCACTTTGTTCTCCCATTAGCAGACGGTAGTAGATTTCCCGAATCATCATCGGTGCCAGCATGGGAATATCTTGGCGTGTATCTAAGAGCTTAGTGAGTCGAAGGGCACAGTCGAGCAACGTGGCATCAGCGTTGCTTACAAATAAGCCTCGGACAGAGTTTTCTTTCTTCCCCGAACTGAAATTCATTTGAGCAACCATCTCACAGAGCTGCATTGAATCTAGAGTCAGCTTTAATCCTAAATACGGTTGATCGGGTGTCGCCTCAACAATACATCTACCGAGGGGAAGATCAACTGAGACAACAAAACATTGCCCTGCCTCATAAGTATACGTTTCTTTCCCCAACACCATGTCTTTCTTGCCTTGAACGAGAAGGGCGAGACCCGGTTGATAATCTTGGTAGATGATGGTAGAGGATGCATCCGATCGCGAAAGGCTCAAGGGTGCGATCGCAGTTGGATAGATCCGGATGCCATTGGGTTCGGTGTGCCGCGCTACTAATGTCGCCAGCGCTTGGCACTGCTCTGCAACGACATCAGAATTGGGAATTTTGACTGTCATGGTAAAACCTCAATTCATTCAACGCCCTACACGATTATAGAATGCCTTCAAGTTATCCACGTTGGAGAAATAGGCAAAGATTAAAGAGCTTTAGGCATTGGAAACGCTGGATCAAATTTGTAGGATGAAAGCATCTCAAACGTTACAGAGTCCAACAGAACAATGCCGCATTGCTTTCCTTAAACGATTAAAAACTTTTTGGAGAAAATGGCAATTCGTCCAAACAAACTTTGTTAGCAGTTTTACGCCTCTAAACCAATCAATAACAACTCAAGCAATTAGCAGGAGAACCTATTTATGCAAAATACTCCCCAACAAATGAAAGCAATGGCGGTTGACGAGTTCGGTCATGCTGACAAGCTGACGTTGCACACCTTACCCGTGCCTACAGTAGACGCGGGCGAAGTTTTGATTCGCATCGAGATTGCCGGAGTTGGCGGCTGGGATGCGCTGGAGCGGGAAGGTGAACTGGTGTATAACAAAGTTCACTTTCCGCGTGTACTGGGCGGCGAATGTGCAGGCACTATTGTTGCGATTGGCGATGGCGTAGAGCGTTTTGCTGTTGGCGATCGCGTTTACGCCCAGAGCTTCATGAACGACAAGGGCGGTAGCTATGCAGAATACGTCGTCGTCTCTGAAGAGACGGTCGCGCCGATGCCCGATGGTCTCGATATGTTGATGGCGGGCGGGCTACCCATTGCTGGTGTAACGGCACTCAGTAATTTGCAAGTGTCGGGGACAGGCAACAAAACCAAATTGATGCTGTGGGGCGCGAGCGGTGGCGTCGGTCACGTTGCGCTACAACTGGCTAAACGCATGGGCGCGAACGTTTTCGCGATCGCATCGGGTGCAGACGGTGTAGCTTTGGTTAAGCAGTTGGGGGCGGATGAAGCAGTAGACGGACATAGCGACGACGTTGTGCAACGCGCCCGTGCCTTTGCGCCCGATGGCTTCGATATCGCGCTGGTGCTGGTGGGCGGCGACACCGTTCAATCCACGCTGAGTTTGGTACGTCAGGGCGGAACGATCGCCTTTCCTAATGGCGTGATGCCCGAACCATTAGCACCCGACGGTGTGGAACTCAAGAAAGCAAATGGGTTCGCCAACCGGATGTTGTTAGATCAACTCAACCGATTGATCGATATGGGTGAGTTTCAAGTTCACATCGCGCAGACATTTGGGCTGGAAGAGGCCGCACAAGCGCAGTCAGCGATGAAACAGCACTATCTGGGCAAAATCGTGTTGCGCGTGAGCGGCGAATAAGAGTTGATTGAATTTCCAGCTTTTACAATAACTCTACTCTCAACAAACCCTGTACAGAATGAAAGCATCTCAAGAAAACCCTCAAAAAGTCAGGGAGATGATGCTGTATTGCTTTCGTTAAATCACTAAAAAATTCTTGGAGAAAGTAACGATATGTCTGAGCAAACGAACCTTGGCGGCAATTTTACGCTGCCGAACACCTCAATCACAATGAAGCGCATAGGCTATGGTGCTATGCAACTCGCGGGTCCGAATGTATGGGGTGCGCCACGAGATGTGGATGCAGCCGTTGCCGTTTTGCGCGAAGCGATCTCACTTGGCATTAATCACATCGATACGAGCGACTTCTACGGACCTCACATCACGAATCAGATTATCCGACAAGCGCTGTATCCCTACCCCGAAGATTTGGTAATTGTAACCAAGGTTGGAGCGCGTCGTCCTGAAGATGGCTCATGGGTTCTTGCAATGTCGCGGCAGGATCTGACTGAAGCGATTCACGACAACCTGCGTAACCTTGGACTCGATACGATCGATGTCGTCAATCTCCGCTTGATGGGTGACGGTCACGGACCATCGGAGAGTTCTCTGGTCGAGCCGCTGACGACTTTAGCCGAACTTAAGAAGCAGGGATTAATTCGTCACCTCGGTTTGAGCAATGTCACGCCTACGCAGTTGGCAGAGGCGCAAACGATCACGCAGATTGTCTGTGTGCAGAACCAGTACAACGTGGCACACCAGGAAGATGACGCTTTCATTGACGACCTCGCACAGCAGGGCATCGCTTATGTGCCGTTCTTCCCGCTGGGCGGGTTCACGCCGCTACAATCTTCGGTACTTGAAAGCGCCGCCAAGTCTTTAGACGCAACACCGATGCAAGTAGCGCTGGCATGGTTGCTTCAGCGCTCCCCCAATATCTTGCTGATTCCCGGCACGTCATCGGTTGAGCATTTACGTCAGAATGTCAAAGCTGCGGTGCTGCAACTGGAGCAGCAAACGGTGGCTGACCTGAACGCGATCGCAGCAAAACCGCTGGCAGATCGCTTCAGTTAGTAATTTGAGCTTTGACACAAACTGCTTGACAAACTCTTGGCACAAGAAGGATACCAATATTTACCGAACGTACTCATATGGACACTGAAGCACCTTTATATTGAGTTCGACAAGGTATCACGATCGCATAGCACTTTCATGAAGGCAGCTATTTCGCCAACGCCTGACTCGCATTCGTATTCGTATGAACAAAATCAATTTTGGTAGTGAGGTGACGTTTAGCGATATCCCCAAGCTACATCACCTACACCCCCACTAGCCAATTGCACACCACAGACCTACAGTCGCTCCCAAAGTTAACCCAAAAAGAGCCACTGCCCCAAATACCCATTCCAGTAAGGTGAGTCGCAACTCTTGGAGACGCTGCGCGAACGCTCCAATTCAAAATTCAAAATTAGTAATTCAAAATTAATTTTGCATTTTGAATGGGAGCATTTTGAATTAAAAAACCTCAGCCTCGCCTTCCTTGGAGACTAACTCAGTGTAGAACTGACCAGCGCTGTCCAAACCTTGCTGCAATTTCAGCTTCAGCCCCTTCCACCCCTGAACAGCCTCATCTAATGTTTGGGGAATATCAAGAGATTCCGTGTCAATACCTGGTGTTTGTAACTCTATATTGTCCGTGACTGACACCGACTCACTAAGAAACAGTTCGTCCCGATTTAACCACTGCCAAAAAATCGAATCACGCTGGTTATCAGGGGCAACGAATTGATAAACACACTCCCGATTTTCACGCTTGCCCAATCGACCGACATAATCCAACTTCAAATCAATTTTGGCAAGTAACTTCTGAGCGATGTCTACGACGGGCTACGCCTACGCTATGGAAGTAAGTTTTTCCGAGATAGTCACATTCAAGTAATTTTTGATAACGTGCCGATGCTTTACAGCCAGCGCTTTAAACTCCACCATCTTCTCGTCACTGCCCCGCAATTGAACGTCTGGTGTAAGAAACTGCAACAGATTCAAATTTTCGAGTAACAGTACAGCAGGTAATAACTGTGTAATTTCCTTACCATTAAACTGAAAGTGAGACTCGCCAAGATATTTATAAGTAAGCTGATATTTCTCATTTTGCTTATCAGTTACTCTTTGATGAAATAAATAACAATTAACATCTAAACTCCCAAACAATTTAGTTTCTCAACAACTAAATTATTTGGCAGTATTCCTGATTTTAATTGTTCCAGAATTGGAAACATTATACTTGAGTTGATGTCTACTTTAATATATTAAATTAAGGCTACAGATTTTATTAAAATTATTGAAAAAGTTAATTTGTTTAACTATATCACCTGTTTATAAGAACGGTAAAAAGTATTAACAGAGATTAGAATAAAAGTAGTATTAAGTTACTGAATCGTTCGCTTGATAAAAAACACTTATAGTGTGGCAATGTCCAAAAACAAATCAGCCAAAAAACAAAAATCAAGTGCATTTGACAGCCAATTTCAACAATTAACCGTTGGGCAGTTTTATCGCTCAATGTCTAAAAAATATGGAATTGGTTGCGTTGTAATTAATTATTTAGCTCACCCGACAACACGTACTTTACTTAAAGTAGCAAGCTACGCATTGCCGACAAGTAATGATTTACTGCCAATGGATAGAATTGTTGTGGCTGGACTCAACCCAGAAGAAACTATCGCATACGTCCGCTTAACTAGCATCAAAGAAGAATCAGTTTTAGCTCTCACGCACATGAGCGCCCGAATTATGGATGAGGTCGTAAATGTCCACAAAAACGATGAGATAACGCTTTTTAGATAGTCATTAGCACGATGAAGAAGTCATGGGTACAGGGGGTGCAGAGGAAAATCCTTGTATAAGTTCTTTCCCCTCTGCTCCTCTGCTCAACACCATACTAAATTTGCATCCAAGCCGCATTTATTTTTTGTAAGCTATGCAAATCAGCAATAGTATTTGCGAGGTTGCCAATACTCTCAAAATCACCATCGGGCGCTCTGACTATATTTATAATGCTCTCAAGTGCGCTATCGTGCCATCCTGACTCAAGTTGGGCTACAGAATCTATCTTTAAAAACCTCCGTTAACACTTTGTCTTTTAGTTTGACATGGTATAAGAGTTTTAATTGGTCAGAATCTGCTCTTGGTTTTTTCTCGTCCCAAATCAAGACACTAGTCCAATTGAGATCCAGGTTGCTCCCGTAACTTGTATGTGAACGCACGAAAGTGGGTGTATTTGTTTGAGATTATGAAGTTGAATATACAAGTAAAAAAGTTAGTTTTTTTTGCTTGGGAGGAACTGACCTTTTAGCGATCGCAATCTGTGCCGAAAAATCACCCCATCCATTCAGTCCACTGTGGGGCATCTGTCACCAGTTGAGCAAATATTGTCAGGGTCAAGACGACCCTCAAACTCCAGCATCACGCCGCAACGCTCATCAATAGTGAGGGTACTGAGTAATTCTTTAACCTATAAATTATCAGCAACTATATCAAATCCTTATTGTTAGGTTCTTTAGAGACATACAAATTTTCTCTAAAACCCTTACACAAAAAGGGTTATATATTTCTGGACATGTCTAATAATTGCAGAATAAATTGGAGTGGAATTTTTACCCAATCAGAGCGATTATTTAGTTCATAGCCTAGTGCATCAATTGCTTGTTCTAGAAGATAGGCAAAAAGCAGCACATCTAGTTCTTCTCTTGTGTTTGGAAGGAAAGATTCTTGATTAGCAGTTTCTAAATAAGAGTTCAAAAAGCTAGTACTGACCCAGGTATACCAAAACTGTCCCCATTGTTCTATAAGGGGTAAATTTTCAGGCAGGATCATCCCAGATTCTTTTTGATAGCCCAGAGCCTCGTTAATTGCATAGTTGAAAGATAGCAACATTCCTGCTACATCTTGTAGAGGCGATCGCTTGATGCGTCGTTCGCTTAAACTGCGATCTGCTTTGCCTTCAAAATCAGTAATCAAAAAGTCTTTTCCTGTGTAAAATACTTGCCCCAATTGGTAGTTTCCATGATAACGAGTCCGCAATGCAGTAATTTTTTGTCTAACAACTGACTGAAAGCGTTCTAAAATTTCCTGTTGTCTATTAAGAACTTCTAATGCTAATGGTTGAGTATTGTTCGGCAAGCGCTCTATTCGTTCTTTTAACAAGCGAAATACTTGCCCGGTTAGGTTACGTGCATTTTGATATATCGAACGTTGATATAGCGATGAAAAAGATTCTGGAGCAAAGTCTGAGCTATCTATATTTGTAGCCAGCGCTGTATGGAATTGGGCTGTGGATTTACCCAACAGTTCAACACTTTGTAGGTAAGAAGTGATAGTTGCAATTGCCAATTCTGGAATTTCAATTCTCTGTAAATCCAACAAAGAACCCGATGTCAGAGGTACTTCGGTAATAGTGGCGTGTTCTGTGGTCACTAAATCAAAATACTTTTGCAAACTGTCAAGAGTGTAGTCCCAGCCACTACGGGTATCTAAAATAAATTCTTGTAATATGCCTATAGTTGTAGGTAGGGCAGTGTTATTGCCTGTTTTTCTTGCACGGCGGTACTCTAAAGCACCAGCTAGCAAAACTGAGTGTTGCAAGCGTTTTTTCTGGTATAGGAAACGCCGGATTTCTAAATCTGGGTGCAAACCCTCCTCGACTTTACGGAAGAGTTTCAGCAACAAGCGATCGCCATAAACTATATAAGTGTGTTCTTCTTTATTTAGGACAGTCGGCTCGCTATTAGTTAACTCTTGGCGCAATTGGGAGAATGAATCTGTAGTAGTGCCAAATAATTCTCCGGTTATCCCTTTATAAGAGTGATGATTAGCGATCGCATCTAGCAGTGAGGTAAGAAAGTTTTTGTCTGCTAAAGCATCAAATAAAATTCCAACTTCTTGAGTATTGGATGGAGGAGTATCTATTTTGCCTTGCGCCGCAAGCCGTGAAATCACAGCTTGCGGCATTTCTGCCAAAAGATGTTTTGCTTGCTCACCTTCTGCATAAGCGAGAAACAACAGATATGTTTCGCGGTTTCCCTGGATATAATCTACCTGCAACCAAACAATTTGAGCTATCTGCTGGTTATAGGGTAAAGAAATCGCTTCAATGATTTGTACTGATTGTACAGTCTGAGTTTTACCGCCAAACCAGCTATAGGTATAGAGGTAATCCCGCAGTGTTGATTCTAGAATGGTTTTTGACTCTCGTTGCCCAATCACATTCTGCCATGAACCATTTACCGACAGAGTTGCTAAGTCTGCTTGGGGTTTAAGAGATTGAGTCAAGCTAGGTTTACGTTGTAAGGAGAACCAGTAAAACCCGTAAGGACTTAAGCTGAGGAAATAGGGCGATTCTGTAATCGCTGGAAACTCAGTGGAACCAAAAATTTCTATTGGTATTAGCCCATTGAAGGTTGATAAATCTAACGCCACCGTTTGCACATAACGAGATAAATTTGCGACTACCAAGACATATTCTTCAGAAGCAATCCGGCTGAAGGCAAAAACTTTGCGATTATTAGACTGTACCAATTCAAAACGCCCTTCACCCAATGCCGCAAACCGTTTGCGAGTAGCGAGTAAACGTTTCATCCAATACCAGAGAGAATTGGTATTAGTCCGTTGTGCCTCGACGTTGAGTGCTTCGTAGTGATATTCTGAGTCAACGATGACGGGTAGATATAAGCGTTGCGGGTTGGCGCGACTAAAACCAGCGTTGCGGTCAGAACTCCACTGCATAGGTGTGCGAACACCATTGCGATCGCCTAGATAAACATTATCTCCCATGCCAATTTCATCACCGTAGTAAAGTACGGGAGTTCCTGGCAAAGATAATAGTAAACTATTGAGTAACTCAATTTGGCGGCGGTCATTGCCCAAAAGCGGCGCTAATCTGCGGCGGATGCCTAAATTTACCCGCATCATTGGGTCTTGTGCATAGGCCCCATACATAAAATCGCGGTCTTCATCTGTCACCATTTCTAGAGTCAGTTCGTCATGGTTGCGGAGGAACAATGCCCACTGACATTTATCAGGAATCGATGGAGTTTGCTGGAGAATATCTACAATCGGAAAATTATCTTCCATCCGTAGTGCCATAAACAAGCGCGGCATTAGGGGAAAATGAAAGTTCATGTGACACTCATCACCCGCACCGTAATATTGAGCTGCATCTTCAGGCCATTGGTTCGCCTCAGCTAGTAACATCCGGTTAGGAAATTTCGCGTCGATGTGCGATCGCAACTCCTTTAAAAACGCATGGGTTTCGGGTAAGTTTTCGCAGTTCGTTCCTTGCCGTTCGTATAGATAAGGCACAGCATCCATGCGTAGCCCATCTACACCCATCTCCAACCAAAAATCTAAAACATCAAATACTGCTTGGCGCACCAAGGGATTGTCATAATTCAAATCCGGCTGATGGGAATAGAAACGATGCCAGCAATAAGCTTGGGCAACTGAATCCCAAGCCCAGTTAGATGTCTCAAAATCTTGGAAGATAATTCGCGCTTCTTGGTATTTCTCAGGAGTATCACTCCAAACATAAAAATCTCGCTCCTGACTGCCTTTCGGGGCGCGACGTGCCCTTTGAAACCAAGGATGTTGGTCAGAGGTATGGTTAATAATTAACTCAATAATTACACGAATACCGCGCTGATGAGCAGCCCTCAAAAACGCTTTAAAGTCTTCTAGCGTGCCATAGATAGGATTGATACTAGTGTAATCGGCAATATCGTAACCATCATCTCTGAGTGGTGAAGGGAAAAAAGGTAACAACCAAATGGCAGTAATACCTAAATCTTGTAAATAGTCTAGTTTTTCTGTCAGCCCTGGAAAATCACCAATACCATCACCATTACTGTCTGCAAAGGTGCGAACACCTAGTTCGTAGATAATTGCATTTTTGAACCATAAGGAGTCATCTTTGAAGTTGGAGTTTGGCATTTTAAGAAGATATGCGATCGCATATCTAATAGAACTATATTTTTACTTGATACGATGGCTAAGATTATCAGCTGATTTAACTTACACGAGTAATATATACATTTTCTTACTAAAGTTATAAAATTACCAAACGAGCGATATTTAGTATTTAGTGATAAATAATCATACAACCTGTGTATATATACATATCTATATTTTATTTAAAATTTTAGGTTGCAAAGCTGTAATACAGCAGATCCCCTGCTAGAACAAATCCCAAAATTGGAGAAAATAACAGAGAACTAAAAATTTTCCAGACGTGAATAAAATTAACTCTAAAACTGGTCTGACGCATCAACCAGGAAGTAGAATTATTCTTCAGTCAGTACATAGAAATGGCCAAGCGATGCCGAACGCGCAGAGCGTCTCCAAGAGTCGCCATTAGTATGAAGAGGGAAGCAGTTTTGTGAGTGTTGGTACCGAGAGCCAGTCGTAAATCCGTTCCAGAACAGTTCGTCATAGTGTAGGTTTCGACGCTTGCTTGGCGTATTCTTCTATCAGGGAAGCATAGTCTTCTTCTTTGGGCAGGGTCTCGAAGCTATGAACCGCAGAGGTCGTCGCCCATAGCAGCTTTTCCCTCGTCCAGGTTTCGATGAAAGGCGTGAACCATGAGGCATCGTCTAGCATCGTCGCACGAAGGTTAACGAACTCGTCCATTCCTTCAGGCCGAGTAAATATCCAACTCATGCAGTGTGGGCAGAAGTAATGGCGAGTCGCGCTATGCAAACCGCCGATGGTCGGCTGACCTTTCAGTACGGAGAACCCTATGCTTGGAATCGCAACGCTTAAAGAAAAAGCGCTGGCAGTCATTCGCTGGCAACCTGTGCAGTGGCAAGCCATCGTCAGCAGAGGCGGGGCACTCACCTGAAGCCGTATCTGTCCACAACGACATCCGGCCTCCCAAGGCAAATTCCAGTCGTTCACGATCTGCCGCCTCCGTTCTCTATTTATCTTCATTCTTAACTAACAATAATATTTGATGAATTATCTGCAAATACAAAAAAAGGAAGAGAAAGCAATATGGAATCAAATACTGTTGTCGCAAATCGTGCCCAAAATTGGGAAGTATTTTGCAGCAAACCGAGGGGTGTTTTTTTGGTGCTTGTTAGGCAACCCTACAGGCAGAAAACAACGCTTGACGGTGCTGTTCTTCTTAAACCCCGATCGGGTGTAATTGGGCGATTGCCTACACAGCAAATCCTCAAGTTGTACCTTGGTTGTTACCAGTTTTAGGTTTTGGCTCAGTCGCTTATGCGCTAGACGGTTATTTTCTAGGGTTGACTCAAGGTCATACACTTCGTCAAGCTATGCTGAAAGCCACTGTAATCGGTTTTTTTCCATCAGCAATTACAGCAAGGTATTTCCATAATAGTCATTTACTATGGCTATCAATGTCTTTATTTATGGCAACAAGAACAATAACTTTGGCATTGTGCGTACCAAAATCATTTTGTAAAAAACAGTGAGGGCAGGATGTTGGAGGTAGATTATTAAATGTAGTATTTAAGACAATTAAATGCGAGTATGTCACATAGTACAACATCTTCTTAATTCTCTACACTCTTTCATCCAGGAATACAAGGGATTTACGCTTTTATTAGTGCCATTCACCCCTGCCCCTTTGCACCTCTGCCCAAGAGCTTGCCACCACGCAAAGTTTGTGTGGTGAAGCACTAAGTGTTACGCAGTACAACTATATTGCCCAAACGGGCATTTTATTTCTTGGATTTCCCTTAAGTGGGGGCTTGACATGATCCAATAGTACATTTAACCTAGTAGTTAATTAACCATTAGGTTAAATAAAAATGTCTACCGAGCAACTGAGCCTTACCTTTGCTGCCCTTGCTGATCCTACGCGGCGTGCAATTCTGGCTCACCTCGCCAAAGGTGAGGCATCGGTAAGTGAGTTAGCCAAGCCTTTTAAGATGAGTCTTCCTGCAATCTCCAAACATATAAAGGTACTAGAGCGTGCCGGACTGATTGTGCGGGGTCGCGAAGCTCAATGGCGACCATGCCAGATTCAAGCACAGCCGCTCAAAGAAGCGGCGGATTGGATTGAGCAATATCGCCAATTATGGGAACAGAGGCTCTCTAGGCTTGATGATTACCTGCAAGAATTACAAACCCAGGAGGAACAAGATGAGTAACAAAAATGATTCCATTGATGCTCAATCCCAACGTGAGCTCGTCATTACTCGCATCTTGAAAGCGCCGCGCGAAGTTGTGTTTAAAGCATGGACTGATCCGAAACATATAGCGCAGTGGTGGGGACCCAAAGGTTTCACAACCCGTGTGATTGAGATGGATCTGCGCTGCGTCCAGGCGGGAAATGGCGCTACGTGATGACTGGCCCAGACGGCAGGGAGTACCCGGCCAAAGGTGTTTTTCGCGAAATCGTACCCTTTGAGAGGATTGTTACCAGTGATGAATTTGATGAAGGCTTTGAAAAAGTCGTAAATACTGATTTACCAAAGGGAATGGTTGTAACAGCCATTTTCGAGGATTTAGATAGCAATACCAAACTCACGCTCCAGATTATGCATCAGTCTATTGAGGATCGGCGTAAGCATGAACAGATGGGTGTGATCGAAGGGTGGAACTCCACTTTTGACTGCCTAGATGAGTTTTTGGCGAAAGCTTGAGTCTCTCTTACTAGGGATGAGGTGCTTGTATGTTTATCTTCATCAAGCGGAGAAAAAGTTGATGCGATGGTTGCTCCCTGCATTTGCCGCCAGTGGAGCAACCTACAATGAACCACAAGACCACAGTTTTATGTACGGACACGGGTTTGCTGAGTTAAACCGTCATATTTGGGAAATTATTTACATGGAGCCAAGCGCAATAAAGCGAGGTTGAAAATGCGATGTGTTGTGACTTGAGCATTACCTATATCCGGTCGCATCAGCAGGTTTACCCGCGTCCTGCACTTCATGAATGTAGCGCCACGCATCGGGTTGAGAGCCATCAAGATCGGTAAAGTCATAAACCTGTGCTAGTTGCCCACTGGAAAGCGATTGGCCATTCCAGCGCACTACTTGTGGATCGCCAGCTAGATAAGCAACTGCACGCCCAACATAGCGGGGCGTTTCAGAAATGATGAAGTGCGGTTCCTTTGCTGTTGCGTCTTGCCAGTTGGCTTTACTCACACCAAAATGATCGAGCATGAGTTCCGAGCGCAACCAGCCCGGAGTCAGCGCTACGGCAGTACATTGATGCGGTTTAAGTTCTTGCGCCAATCCGCACGCCATGCGAATTACCGAGGTTTTAGCAAGATCGTAGAACAGCGACAGCCGATAGTTTTTGCCGTTATATTCGGCAGTACCATCGGTAATTTCGACCACCAATCCACCGGGTTTCTGGATCAACAGCGGCAATGCAAAGTGGCTAGCGATCAGGTGGGTGTCGATCGCTAGTCTTAGCATCCGTAATCCTCGCTCCAAAGAAAGCTCCCACACGGGCTTGTTGAACTCCGCCAGATATTCTGCACCAATATCGTTGACTAGAACATCCAGACGACCATGCTCCTGCTCAACACGAGCAACAAGCGCCTGTACCTGTTTTGGGTCTAAATGATCGACTACAACCGCGATTCCTTTCCCACCTGCCTGGTTTACCAATTCCGCCGTTTCTTGGATCGTTTCAGGGCGGTTGTATTCCGAACGCACAGTAAGAGTGGTGCGTCCGGTGACATAAACGGTTGCCCCTGCTGCACCAAGTTCCACAGCAATGCCACGACCTGCACCGCGTGTTGCCCCAACTACAAGCGCAATTTTATTCTTCAATAGCTGCATAATTGACCTCCTTAAATCCTGCGAGGTAGCTTAAAGAAATCGATGACTCCAAACCATCTTTATGCAGCATAAGCTGAACTTCCTGACATCCCTTGTCATATTTAGGCAGTAAAGTAAAAAGTAGTTTCGATTGGTCTTGGGATAGTTATGCGTGCCGATCGCCTCCTCTCGATACTGATGTTGTTGCAGGTTTATCGTCAGCTAACAGCGCGAGATTTAGCAGAACGATTGGAGGTATCTGAGCGCACCATCCATCGTGACATGGATGCCCTCAGCAGTGCCGGAGTTCCGGTGATAGCAGAACGCGGTAAAGGAGGTGGTTGGAGTTTACTCGACAGCTATCAAACTACGCTGACAGGACTTAACTTGGCAGACGTTGGTCTTTCAGAACATTACTTGTAGTTAAACTGCTCAGAGCTAAACTTGTTAATTTAGATTGGCGTAAATTTATGCCAATTTTACCAAAGTAATATGTTAGCCGTTCTATGCGTTTTAGGCTGATATTTATGCCCCAATCAATTAATTTTGTCCGCGCTGCCTCAAACGAGTCAGCAATTGCACCATATTGGGCAATAGTCGATAAAACGTTAGGGGTTAACCCCTCAGACATTCCCAAATATCTTAAAAAGGGACAAAATCCTTCATGTAAAGATTTCTTATTTTTCTTTGATTGAGTTTTACGTTCAACTACATAGGGTAATTTTTAATTTACTTTCACATTTCCAATTGTTAATATTTGTCGTTTTTTACAACCATGCTTTTGTGTGTTTATTTGCCACCAATAAGAGTGTCTCCTGCTCTGCTTTATCCAAAAAATCTTGAGATTTTGACAGATTATGGAGCAACAAAGCTGTACATTCTCCAGCCATTATTAAGGCAAATTCTCTAATTTTTTGCTCACGTTCTCTGAAAACACGTCCATCCCATTCTGAAATATTCTTTAGTTCTAAAAGTTTCGTAACTTGTTCTTGAAAGTTTTCTAATGATTTGCTTAAATCGAAAGTAGAATATATATGATTTTTCATAAGCGTGTAGGCACTCCCTGTTTTGATGTCAGATATCAAAACCTTTACTCCAAAGGGAATCCTACCTTTTTTTTGCCACAAAAACGAGTCATCTTCAGACCCTACAAGAGAACTGGAAATTTAAAGCAGTGTTAATACTACTTTAACTGTATAAATATTTATACTGTACTTAAGTATATTTATTAGCGATGGCTACGCCCGCCGCAGGCATCGCACCTTTTTCACCCAACCTCACAAAATCGCGTTGCTCCCGCAGGACTAAAGCTGTGACGCGCCTGGGGGTGAGAGGACGATGGGAAGAAGAGCTTACCCTGGGGGAAGCGTTTTTTCTTGAACCTTGTCGCGGTTCAAATTTGGGCAAGCTCTTGAGATAACGAGTGAAGCGAGAGACCGTGGCATAACTACCGGTATAGCCTGCTTGTCGAATTTCCTCAAACAGTTCTTGGGTGTTGTAGTTACCGCTATTCCAGCGACTGAGGAGGTAATGTTGATAAGGATTGAGAAGACTGAAACCTTAGTCGCTACGTTCACGACGTTCGGTAAAAGTTGAGCAACGCTTGTAATTAGATACGGTGTTTTTAGCAATTCTCAGTTCTTAAGCGATTGCTTGTACTGATAAGGCAATAGACCGTAAGCTCCAAACTTGCTCATGGATTTCCCTCCGTCTGGCCCGTGCCTTGGCGGATTGAACTTTTCTTTTTAAAGATGTGTTTTGGGGAAACCTTGGCACAACTGGGCTCTTATTAGCCTCAGCAATCAGGGAAAGGTTATGTGCTGTTTCTACCTCTTTTAGCACTTTATTATCAGTACTAAAGACTTGTTTTTCCACTTCTTTAAGTGCTTCGGCGTGAGTACCAAAGACTTGTAAGAGCATTTGAGATAAGTTCTGCAATAAGTGAAAACGGTCTGCAACGTGAATGGCTTCCAACAAAGCTCTTAGTTTGAGATAGATATTTTTTGATTAATCTACCTTACAGATCGATATAGTAAGCTGTTAAGCATTTAATTTGCACATTGAGATTGCAGGGGGCAGGGAGTAAGGGAGAGGGTTTGAAGCTTTTATTACCATAAAAATGATGCAATTTAAATAGCGATTAGCTTATGTTTAGGCATGGGTTTAAGGTGTGTTGACTAGGTATTTAAATAAATCATCAATTACGGCATTTATCGCTAGAACATCAAAAGCATACCAATGATCAGAATCGACAAAATAAACCCGATTTTGTTGAACCACCTTTAGCTTTTGCCACAAAGGAGATTTCTGCAACTTTTCCAAATTTTTTTTAGCATCTCCTTTTGTGTAAGAAAGGAACAAAACGTCACCATCAATTTCAGATAAATTCTCGTAAGAAATGTTGCTTCTGGTGAAAAAATCTCCGCTTTGTCCAGGTGGGCGTTGTAACCCAATATCACTCAAAAGTCTACCAGTAGGATGTTTGCTTCCATAAGTGAATATTCCATAGGTTTGATCTACTGTGGCAACTGATACTTGCATCTGAAGACGGCGATTTTCCTTTGGAGAGGCTACGTCAACGCCCAAAGCTTGTTTAAGTTGTTCAATTCGCTGCCAATAGTCCTTAATTAACTGTTTACCTTCCTGTTCTTTATCGAGAATCTTGGCAATATCTTCTAAAGTTTTCTGCCAAGAAGCAGGTGGAGATGGATGATTTAATGCAACTGTAGGGGCAATATTGGTTAGCTGCGTGTAGATATTCTGCAACCGAGTATTTGACAAAATTAAATCGGGTTTCAGTAGCAGGAGCCTTTCTAAATTTGGCTCAAATCCAATATTTTCAACCCCGTCTGCTTTGTCTCCCAGATGTTTTGGGAAAGATTCACCTGGAGACCATGCAGATGCAATGGGTTTAATACCCAATGCTAAAGCAGTACGAAAAGTACCCATCCATAAAGTCACAATTCGCTGAGGATTTTGAGGAATGCACGTTTCACCCGTTGCGTATTGCACCTTTCGGCAATTTTCTGTTGGCTGTTTTGAGCTTGTAACACTGTGGTTAATATTTAAACTACAAGCTAAAGCGAGTGTAAAGGTCAAGACTCCCAATAATAAATAAGTCAGGTGACGTAAAGGTATTTTCATGAACGCCTACTTCACACAATATAAAAAGTGAATGCTCTACGCTTCATCTTGACGGATAGAAGCGTAGGATATCAGGGGGTTTGCTCAAAACTGCCAGGAAATTGTGCCCTGTATTGTCAGGGGGTCGCCAGGTATAATCCGATTTACGTTTTGTGCAGAGACAAAATAATCAGTGTCGAACAAATTCTTGATATTGATCGCAGCTCGGTAATTGTCCCGCTTGTAATAAATAGCTGCATCTGTGCGTACATAACTCGGTAACTCAACTGTGTTGGCTAAGTCAGCTTGCCGGTCTCCGTAGTAAAAGGCTCCTAAACCGAAGCCTAATCCTTTTAAACTGCCGGATTGAATTTCGTAAGTTGTCCATAGATTGAGTGCGTGTCTGGGCACATTATTCAGTTGATTACCCACTGTCGATGGATTGTCTCTTGTGATTTCTGCATCAGTGTAAGCATAACCAGCAATGATGTTCCACCCTGGCGAGATTTCGCCAGAAATATCAAACTCAATCCCACGACTGCGCTGTTCCCCAATTTGAATAGTTCGTCGTGAATCATTTGGATCTTGGGCTGAGAGATTGGTGCGAGTCAAATCATAAAATGCCAAGGTTGTAGATAATCGATCAGTCAAATCTGCTTTCACTCCGATTTCATACTGCGTTCCTCGCTCCGGTTCCGGTAGGGCAGCACCGAATACAGATGTCGCCTGGTTGAATGAACGGCTATAGCTGGCGTAGAGTGAGATCGGTTGAATGGGCTGGTAAACAATGCCAACGCGAGGGCTAAAAGCTTCTGTTTGCTTAAAGTCGGTTGTCTGGTTCAATAAATCCTGAAACTCTTGATTGGCAATATCAAAGCGTCCACCTAAAAGTACTTTGAAGTTTTCTGCTAGGGTAATTTGATCCTGAAGGTAAAAACCTAATTGTTGCGCCGTATTTTTGATATCAAAATCTGGAAGACTAGCTTCTGTAGCACTTCCGTACACAGGATTGAAAACATCGAGAGGAGTAGTGTCATTGAAAAGAGCTTTGGAATTAGTATCTGTTTTGCTCAGGTTAAATCCAGCGACTAGCTCATGCTTGATACTACCTGTTGTCAACTTACCGACCACATAATTGTCTAGATTATAAGCATTTTCATCGTAGTCAAAATCCTCAACGCCTCTTTCTAATGTACGCAAATCATCTTGTAATCCGAAAGGAAACACAAGATTTCGTCTGAGGCGAAACAAATAAGTCTGAAAAACGCTCCGCGCTTGCCAGTCATCGCTAAAGCGATGTTCAAAATTATAGCCAATCCGAAATGCACCGTTAGAAGCGTCATTAAGATTAGGCTCACTCACAAAACGATTACGAGGAATTTTGCCATTGGGGTTAGGCAGGACACTTCCCTGTGCCGGTATCCCAAAATCATAGGGCCCCTCTGCAAGGGAATAGCTTGCTTCTAGAGTCAGCTTTGTTCTGTCACTAATTTGCCAGCTTAAAGTAGGTGCAATTAGATATTGCTGTTGGTCATAGAAATCAATAAAGCTTTCGTTTTTTCCAGCAGAAGCATTCAGGCGATACAATACCGTTTTACTGTCATTCAACGGGCCAGATAAATCAATTGCACCGCTATATAAATTGTAGCTACCAACAGAAGTTTCCACGGAGTAGAACGGATCGCTCAATGGTTGCTTCGTGACTAAGTTGACCTTGCCACCTAGTCCACCTTGACCGAATAGAACCGAAGCGGGTCCTTTGAGAACTTCAACCCGCTCAATATTTTAGCCAAACCCGACACTCTGGATTGAACGGTCTTGTATCCCATTGAGTAGAGTATCTGTACCAGCATCAAAGCCCCGAATTTTGATGATATTGAGAGGATCGCGAGGGCTTCGACTTCCTACCACTACACCCGGCGCATTTTTTAACACGTCTGTTAGGCGAGTTGCTTGCTGGTCTTTAATGACCTGTTGCGGTATGACCTGAATCGACTGGGGAATATCACGTAAGGGTGTGTCGGTTCTCGTAGCAGATGAGGTATCGGGAACGCGATACCCATCCTGTTCACCCGTCACCACCAACTCAATCGGTTCATCCTGCTGTGCTGTGGGTTCCTCCGGTTTTGTCTCATTCGTCGGCTCCTTTGGTGGCTGCATCGCAGTTTCAGCAGATACTACCCCAAAAACCAAACCTGCATTATCATCAAATAACTCAACCGTTGGCAATCCGGCTTCACCTGTGACTGTCACCTGTATAGTATTAGCATCCAGATTTGTAACTGTTATTTCAGTGATTCCCGCAACTGGTTTTTCGGAACGGAATGTGAAAGCATCGCCATTGGGTAAACGCAATTGAGCATTAGGAATATCAGCGATAAAGTTATTCTCGGCACTGCGATTGGTGATTTGGAGTTGTTCTCCTTGAGTCGTCTGTAAAATCACCTCCACACCTTTATCTGTAGGATTAGCTTTCACTCCCGTCACTTGTGTAACCTCACCCCCCAGTTTCCCCCCTTGGTAAGGGGAGCCAGCGCCTTGCGGGGGTTCCCCCCGTTGTGGCGACTGGCGTGGGACGGAAGGGGGGTTAGTTGGTGTTGGTGATTGGGAAAGCAAACCTTTAATATTAGAGGCTGGAAATTTAAGCTCACTTAATCGAGGGATCTGTGTAGTTAATTTTTGGTTATCTTGAGCCGCAACAGGCACACTAACAGCAAAGTTGAAAATGTATCCTATCAAGCTGGGTAATAGCCAGGAATTTTGTTTGTGCAGAAATATCCAACTTTTCATCTTGCTCATCACACCACAGTTACTAAAATTCAAATAAAAATCTGACTTATTGCATATATTTATTAATTGCAATAAGGCATAGTGTAGAGAAGTGTCGGTGTGAGAGTCTATTCCAAAACGGCATTACAGTCGCAAAACGGCATTAAGAAGCTAAAATATTTCTCTTTCCTGACAAATATTCTCTAGGCGTAATACCAAATTTTCTTTTAAAGGCAGCAGCAAAGTGTCCTTGTTGGGAATAACCACTCAAATTGGCAACTTCAGCAACACTCAGCTTACCTGCTCGCAAAAGTTGCTCTGCTTGCTGCATACGGATACTAGAAAGATAACCAAACACTGTTGTGCTAAACAATTCTTGAAATCCACGCCGTAAAGTGCGATCGCTCACCCCAACAATCTGCGACAATTCCAGCAATGAGGGTGGATTCTCAAACCTAGAGCGTAAAATTTCCTTAGCCAGATGAATCCGGGCTATGGTATCTGGCTTCAATCGTGGTGATCGCTGTAGTTGATCTTGAGTAGATAATATAGGAGCTAACTGCAACGCCATTAGTTCCAACACCTTCGCTTGTAAATACATCCGCTTCATCATTCCCTGGAAAGGACAGTTAATAATTTGCTGGGCGATTCCCTCAATAGCCGTTGTAGTTTCTGGGTAGAGCAAAGTCTGCCAATCATTCCCCTTTACCAACAGACGCAACTGCTGGGGAATTTCTCCTGTTTCATCGGGGAAAAAAGTTGCCAGCAAGTCAGGAGGCAGATGAATGTCAACGCCTACACGTCGAGATTTGGTGGATTCTGAAATCATTTGGCGTTGCACTCCGCTACCCGAAATACACGTGTATCCTTGCCCTAATTGCCCACCGTATTCGTCTATGACTTTGCCGGAAAGGTAGACGCAAAATTGCAATGGGTGATCCCATTCAGGGATTTTCATTAACACATCATCGTGATATTCACAATCCCAAATCGTCAGCCAGAGTTCTGGATGCACCTCAATATCACGCACATAGCCTTTACCCAGTTGCTTAGGCATTTCACTGATGATTTCAAATGGCTCTTTTACTGGTGTTTGATAGCTATTTTGGTTAGCTTCCCCCCACAGTTCCCAATTCTCTTTCATCGTCAGGGTAATGGTCATGACTGGTGTTAATTATTGATATTTATTATCAATAATTTTACCGTGATTTGCCCTAACTCTTGATTTCATCGGCACAACAGTGGGGTGAATTTCCTAGAGGGATCTTAACTGACCAGTCTCGAGAGGCGATCGCAGGTGCAACTACGCTTCCAGATGTGGGACTTGGGCGAAAATAGCCGACTGTAAAACTTGCGGAAGCTTTTCCAAAACTACATTACCTTTACGGCTTTTGATATATAGTTGCATAAATTCTATTAAGGCGGTTGCGCTTTCTTCTCGAGTGAGATTGACAAAGACAGGACTTACGCACTCAGATCCCCTAACCCCTTTTTAAGGGGGCTTTAGAAGTTCCCCCCTTAAAAAGGGGGGCTAGGGGGGATCTAGGTTTCAGGCTTCAGTGCGTAAGTCCTAAAAGAGATAAGTGAGTTTCTCATCGCTTAATACAGCTACAACACAGCTTTGACTGCACGCCCACAAATTTTTGCCATCATCAGTTAATGTTCCCACAAACATGACATCACCATCAGCTTTATCTAATTCTTCTAGAGAAAAATAAATTTGTGCATAAGTTACTATGGGCGAAGCCCCACCTTCGGCGATCGCCTTTTGCGCTTTGGGACGTTGCAGCCCCACATCCCCAAAAATAGAATTGGGAAAGATTATTTCCCTTCGCTGAACATTACGCCGGGAGCCAAAAAGAGTGTAGCCTTATCGCACTCTTGTTACATAATATTTTCTGTTGCGTAGACGCTCTTAGGGCTTGTCGTAGACATCACTCTCCATTCTAATAGATACTATTTCTCAACTACTTGTTGACAATATTATCATGACCATTCGTCTAAGTGGGACAGAAGACTTTGGGGAATTTTGCAAAGATGTGCAGTTTAATGACTATGAAGGAAAGGCAGAATTATCTACTTGCTTTGGTCAAAGCAGTTTTCGCTGGACTTTTCTTCGCCATAATCTTGAGCTAGTAATCTGTGACGATGAGTTTTCTCAACCAGTGATTATGCAGCAGGAACATGATAATTCACATGAGCTTATATCTAAGTTTTTTCTATCGGGTGCTGTCAAAACTGTTACACCGAATGTACCAGGAGTCAGTGACGATTATGAAGAAGTCGCAGGTTATAACTACTTATTTTGCTTGCCTGATGTTCGGGAGTTTGAGTATTTTAATGCAAATCAGCACTCCCAAAATATTAAAATTTATTGGAATGCTGATTTGCTTTCTACTTTCCAAAGCAGCTTTGAGCAATTGCCGGCTTTGCTCCAGCAGTTGAGAGAAAATCCGATTACACAGAGGTTTCATCAGCCATTAGGAGTTACCACACCGACAATGCAACTGCTGCTGAGACAAATATTGCAGTGTCCGTACCGAGAAACACTTAGGACTCATGTAAAAATAACTTGAACAATTGGCCGAATAGTTAGAGTATCAGAATGTAACGGAATTAAAGCCTTATATGTCTGATAACCAGGTAGTTGAAAGCATTCAAGATAAGTATGATTCGTTATTGCCCTACTTGAACGAGAAAACACGGCGTATTTGGGCAGCAATCGAAGCCCGAAGCCTGGGACGGGGAGGTGTCAGTCAGGTTGCGATCGCAACTGGGCTATCCCGCACTACAATTCATGCAGAGATGCGTTTGCTGTCAGAACAAGATGGGGTAAAAACAGAAGACGACATTACTCGAATTCGTACTAATGGTGGTGGAAAAAAACTACTAGAAGAACAAGACGCAATGCTGCTATCAGATTTAGAATCACTAATTGAACCAATGACGTTAGGAGATCCAGAGTCTCCTCTAAAATGGACTTCTAAAAGTGTGGTGAAATTAGCAGGCACTCTAAATCGTGGGGGACATAGAATTAGCGCTAAAAGTGTTTACAACTTACTTGAATCCCTGGGCTACAGTTTACAATCGAATCGCAAAACCCGTGACGGCTCATCTCATCCGGACAGGGATGACCAGTTTTTACATATTGCCAACCAAGTTAAACATTTCCAATCGCAGAACGAACCTGTAATTTCAGTTGATACCAAAAAAAAAGAGCAGATTATGAATTAATTATAGATAGCTATGAACAAGCTAGGGAAAGGTCTAGAGACAATAAGGAACAAGAAAAATATTACTCTGGTAAGGCAAGTAAACATACATTTATAAGTCAGATAATTATCTTGCCAGATGATGCCCCAATCGCTGTAGTACTTTTCGCGGGTGGTGGCGGGATAGAAGCGGGGATGGTGCAAGCCGGGATTCGTCCCGTTATTGCAGTGGAGTTTGATCCAAGCAAACCAGAACTGAGTAAAGCGATCGCCAAAACCCATCACCAAAACTTTAGCGAGTATGGCTGTAGAATAATTCAACTAACAGTTCAAGAAGTAGCACAGTTAGGATTTTTAGGTTTTCCTCGCCGCCCCGATTACCTCCATGCCTCCCCAGTATGCGCCAACGTAAGCCTTGCCCACACAGCTAAAGCCTTGGTGTAGCGATATTCTTTATTTCCCCCTGGAATGAAGCAATTATGAGCCTCAGTTAACTTTCCAGGTATATACTCTTTATCATGTATCGCTTGGCAAACATACAGTTTCTTTGCATTCTGACTGCCACCAACAACAGCATTAGTAGGGATATAGTTATTGGTTTTTTTCTTTTCGTAATTTACCCATGAAACACTCGCCAATGCAGGTACTGCTATAGAAACTGCTATTCCAGTTGCTAGAAGTGTAGCGATGCGACTGAATTTCAGCAAACTTACTTTTGTAAAGTTGGTGTTCATCCTTTTATCCTCACTAAGCATTCGTTGCCACTGATTGTTTTTATGATTCTTGGGTTTCATAGGAATTCCTCCCCAATTGGGGTAACGAATTATTGACTACAGGACATGGCAGAGGGAATGAACGAATGAACTTCTCTGCACATCACTCTTTACGACAACTTTTAGTTTTTATGCACTGAGAATAGAAAATTTGGAAAAAATCTGTAAAATCCTTACGCAGCAAGGAATTAGCTTTTGTCCCTATGGCTGTATAATTAAAATCAGCTATGTTTCAAACAGCGGCAAGTATTCCATGCAACCCCGACAGGGCATTGTTGAAATCTTTTCTACCTTTGTGCAATTTGATGTAGACCAATTTAGTGGTTGGGCAACAGATGCCAAACTGCGACGCAGTATGAAAGTTTGCCTAGAATCGTCAACTGAGAAATCAGATCCTTTTGGGCACTTTACTGGTATAGAGTTTGGCAGACTCAATCTAGTGCTGTGGCACTTGCACTATACAAGTACTGCAAATATTATCTACAGCGATCGCATGAAGCACTGCATGAGGGCAATCACTCCTTAACCTACTCTCTATCACTGCCGCTATCTCTTGACAGCATAGGTCATATTCGTGCGTTGCCCCTGGGACTCTTCTTGGGCAGCGATCGCTACGCAAGAGAAATCAACTTCTCATTTTCGCTTTTGTATAGCAGAGGAGAAAAAGTCCTAATTAGCAGGGATAACGACATTGTTTCGATTAATTCGCCTCCACACAGTTAGTGGAGGCAATAAGTCTAGCTGTGAAAATTACGGATTTGCAAGGAGCCTGCACAAGAATTGAGAATTTAGCTTTCACTTTCTCGCTTATTTGCCGACCATTGGTCGGCAAATATGTTTCGATATGCGAGTAGACAAAATCATAGCTATTGTTAAATCCGTTTCTACAACGGGCTATTAGGCATCACACTCCGCTCACGTGCCCAAAAAGCAATCCACACCCATACAACTTTCTGGCAAAATGCCTCTGATTTCCTGATAACTTACTGTATTCTGGGATATCCGTTCTTTGTGGAGAGCCGAATGATTCCTAGAGATATGCAACGACTCATCAAAAAAACCTCTAACCCAGTTCGCAAGAAAACAGAAGTAACTCCACAACCCACTGAACCCATTGAGATGCTTGAGAGCCAAAATATTCCTGAAACAGTGATTGAACCAAATGCACCTGTATACATTGAAGACTACGTTTCTGAATCCAAATACATTTCTGAACACTATCGCCCCCTACGCTCTGTGGGTAACTCCGGGTGGCAACCGTCTGATGTGTGGCGCGAGTTGAGAGTTGATGATTTGTGTCGGTGAGCAGCATCTAAAACTTGTATAATCCTACTATTGCTGATTCGCCACCCACGCTCCCTTACCAATTGATCTACGTGAGACAGTAAAATCAAACTGTCAGCGCCTGCCCACTGGGAATCAGTAGGTGGAAAGTAATGACCAATATCTCCCAAACTTAAAGCCCCCAACATTGCATCCATAATAGCGTGGGTTAACACATCAGCATCACTGTGACCCAACAACCCCAATTCATGTGGTATTTCCACCCCTTCTAAAATCAGAGGGCGGTCTACAACTAAGCGGTGGATATCGTAACCGTTGCCAATCCTAATATTCATGAATTCGCTACCCAATGGCTAAAGTTTTTGCCCCATAATCCAAGGTCTGACTTGCCATCAAAACTTCCTACCTAGCCCATTGATCTGCAGTAATAATGTCATTGAGACTTGGGTCAGAGTGGTTATGAAGATGATACCGATCGCACACCCGTTCAATCAAACGCGGAATATCAAGAAATTGAATTTTTTCTTCTAGGAAGAGGGCTACAGCCTGCTCATTTGCTGCATTGAGTACTGCTGGCATGGAACCCCCAGCGCGACCCGCAGCGTAAGCTAGTTGCATACAGGGATACTTTTGGTGATCGGGAGCATTAAACGTCAGTACCCCTGCTTTTACTAAATCCAACGTCTGCCAATCAGTGTGAATACGCTCCGGCCAAGAAAGAGCATAGAGTAGGGGCAGGCGCATATCCGGCCAGCCCAGTTGTGCCAAGACTGAAGTGTCTTGTAGCTCAATCAGTGAATGGATGATACTTTGAGGATGAATGACAATTTCAATTTGGTCATAGTCAACACCAAATAGCCAGTGAGCCTCTATGACTTCCAACCCTTTATTCATGAGAGTGGCAGAATCTATTGTAATTTTGCGACCCATTGACCAGTTGGGATGCTTCAAAGCATCAGCAACAGTAACTTTCGACAACTTTTGGACTGGATAATCCCGGAAAGCTCCCCCAGAGGCAGTTAGCAGCAAACGCTGCAACCCTCCAGCAGGTACTCCCTGCAAACATTGAAAAATTGCTGAATGTTCTGAATCTGCGGGTAACAACTTAACGCCGTGCTTGTGCACCAAGGGCAAGACTACAGCCCCGCCAGCAATCAGAGTTTCCTTGTTGGCTAGAGCAATATCTTTACCTGCTTTGATGGCAGCAATTGTTGGTAGTAGACCAGCACATCCCACAATGCCAGTCACCACAATCTCAGCATCGCCGTAGCGGGCAACATCAATAACTCCAGCTTCGCCCGCTAACAGAATCGGTTGGGGAGTAATATCTGCGATTGCTGCCTGTAATTCAGGTAGTTTTTGCACCTCATAGATGGCGACGATCTCCGGTCGGTATGTGCGGATTTGTTGAGCTAGCAAATCTACATTCTGTCCGGCAGCCAATCCCACAACCCTAAATTTGTTAGGGTATTGAGCAACAATAGTCAAAGTTTGGATTAGAGCCTGTTGAGCCAAGGAGAGAAATTGCTTTCACGTTAGTAGATACCTAATAATTGATGTGTTGCCCTAGTTACCTGATAGCGCTTCTTTGTGGATAATTGTCCTGAACTTTCTCGTCTATAAGACTTGATATTTGACAATTTATAGGAATAACTCCAGTGATAATCTTGCCAGGACTTCTTCTATCTTCTGATGTAAATGGGACTGACTACTATCATTGATTATGGTTAAATCAGCTATAGCAATTGGTCCACCTTTTTCAATTTTCTCAATTTCCATGTAGTCCCTTTTCTCTGCTTCCGCAAGTGTTAAAGGTCTATCCTGTCTTAAAGTCAGTCGTTCGTATCTTATGCTCTTGGGAGTAAAAATCGCTAATACCAGTAGGTCATCACTAAATTGTTTTTTTAAAGTTTTATACTCCTTGAAACTGTAAAGACCATCAACAATAACTAATTGATGTTCTAGGATCTGCAATTTGATGAGTGGCAATGCCATTTGGGCACACACATCCATTCCATGCTGTCTTCTAATTTCTTCCCTAACTATTTGCTCATTATTTGGTGTTATTGGTAGTTTTCGTCTTTCAAGTTCACGAATGATAATTTCCCCAAAGTGAATAATGGGAAAACCCATATTTTTAAAATAGCTAGCTACCACACTTTTACCTGAGCCAGGCATACCAACGATAGCTAAAATTCTCACCATATATCCCCTCTAAAAAGTTAAGCTTGAAAAATTATTTTGTAAAGGACGCAACACGAATACTGGAAGAGGTGAATTGTGAAACCCACAATTCTAAATCAGGGTCAGGAATCGCTATTTTAATTGATTCTATGACTTGCTGTGCTTGAGTTTGAGAGTTAGTTAAGGCAAATACAGTGGGACCAGAACCTGACATCATTCCAGCACATCCCAACCCCTGGAATTCGTCTCGCAGTCGCTGTACCTGAGGATATTGTGGCAACACTACCCGTTCTAGGTCATTGTAAAGCAACTGACCAATTTGCCGCTCATTCCGGTGAGCGATCGCGGACACCATTTTTTCTAAATGCACTTCTTGCTGATGATGCTCTCTGGTAACATCATCTGTTAAGTATTGATGACGAAATGTTTGGTAGGCCCAAGCTGTTGAAACGGAGAGACTGCGATATTTACCTAATACTACATAGGAATTATCCAATGCTTGTAGAGAAGAAAGATGTTCCCCCCTTACTGTAGCTAGCATTGTACCACCAGTAATACAGAAAGGCACATCAGATCCTAATAAAGATCCGAAGTATTGTAATTGTTTGTCATTCAGTTTCAGATCCCACATCAAATTTAACCCGACCAAAACCGCAGCAGCATTTGTAGAACCCCCTGCCAATCCTGCTCCCACAGGAATCCGTTTCTGAATTGTAATATCTACACCACCAAACTTGGCAAAAGCATCACTGAAGTTTTCTGCCATCAATGCTGCTGCTTTATAAGCAAGATTGTTGTGGTCTTGAGGCACTTCTGGATGGTCACAATGCAAACAAATAGCATTGGTTTGTAGTGGGTGCAGGTCAATCTGGTCAGCCAAGTCAATGCTTTGGAGTACCATTGCCAAATTATGGTAACCATCTGGACGAGTGCCAATAATCTCTAAGTACAAATTGATTTTGGCAGAGGCTATCAGGGAATAAGATTGCATAAGAGACTTGTCGCTAAATAAGACCTAAAAGATAATGAAATTCTGGACTTGACTCATTAACTTATATTGTCATCAAATAGTAATTCCAAAATCCGGCAGCAGTCAGCATAGAGCGATCGTCTAAATTATCAATGCGATGTAAATCCTGCTCTAGCATTGTATTTATTAATGCCTCCTATTATGTATTCACATTTAAAGTGTGAGTAATAATCTGACTTTCGTGCTTTCCTTCTTCAGGAAGAACAGTTTCTAGTAATTGCAGGTATCATAGTTTGGCTATTTAATAGGCTTTTAAGCACCAGGTAGGAACAACTTCTGTGGAACACCAAATTATCCCATTTTCATGCGTCCTGGTGTATGCGGTTCATGAGGGCTACTTACTGCTTATAATATCAGGAGTAATTGCCGCATACTGTGTAGGGGTTAAGATTCCCAAGCGAACATCTACCTGTTTTGGAATAATCTTTAACTGATACAGCAGATCCGCAACCTGCTGTTGAGCGCTAATTACTTGCTCGGTAATCGGTTTCATATCAAAATTACGCCTCGTCAGCAATAGCTCCATCATTGAAGTATCGACCTTGGTCTTCGGTGCGATGATTGCAGCTGCCTCACGCCTGTTGTTATTTGTCCATTGTCCAACTTTGTAATACTCTTCCAGAATTGCCTTGAGCAGATCGGGATTCTTTGTGGCAAACTCTCGGGAAGCCAGGTAATAGCCACCCGGTGTTTCAATTCCTTTACCATCTCGCAGGACGCGAATACTAGTTTCTCGCTGGAGTTGCAGTAAAGATGGATCGGAAGCTACAAAGGCATCTACCGTCTTATTCAAAAATGCCGAGCGTCCATCGATAGTCGTCAGATTCACTGGTTTAATATCGCTGAGTTTCAGCCCTACTTCTTCGAGTGCTTTCACTAAGAAATAAGTCAGAGCAGTACCCCTAGCAAAAGCAACTTTTTTGCCTTTGAGATCGGTCAAAGTGCGAATCGAAGAGTCCTTTGGGACGATGATCGCTTTGGCTTCTGCAGTTAGCCCTGGTATGTTAACTAGATACACCAACTTGCTGCCAGCTGCCTGGGCAAAAATAGGCGGCGTTTCTCCCGTTGGACCTAGATCGATGCTACCACTATCTAAAGCTTCTAGTAGGGGAGGGCCAGAGACGAACAAAGACCACTGGACATCAACTCCCAGAGGAGCCAGACGCTTCTCCATCACTTTCTTCTCGTGGGCAATGAGATCCCCAGAATTTTGATAACCAAGTCGAACTAATCTGGTATTGCTATTTTTTGTATTACAGCTGACTAAAGCAGTAGACAAACCCATGAGTCCATAACAGGCATTTAAAAAATCGCGTCTGGATATCTTGGAGTGATTCCCAAGGTTGTTGTACAAATGTGGATTAGACATAATGACTTACAGTTTCTTTTTGATCTAACTTAGGTTTACCTATTCAGCTTTTTATACACCTGATCTATGACTTTTTTGTTTCATATAACAAAAGCATTTCAAAAAACTATCCCGCTTGATACGATGTGGTATTAGTGAATTTTTGTGTATTTATTATATGGAATTGAGAGATTTAAACGCTTTCCTAGTCCTTGCAGAAGAATTGAACTTTAGAAAAGCGGCAGCAAGATTGCATCTGACACAACCCCCCTTGACAAGACTTGTGCAACGACTTGAGCAGGAGTTAGGAGTCAAGCTCTTTGAGCGCTCAACCACAAGGGTTGAGCTGACTCAGAGTGGGACAACTCTCTACCAAGGAGCAAAGGACTTGATTGATCAAGCCGAGCAACTCAAGCAACGGGTTAGTCAATCAGCAAACAGCGGCGAGGGCACACTTCGCGTGGGTTTTTGTGGCTCGGCTTTCCATAGTATTCTTGCGTCGGTGCTGTCAGCATTTCGCTACCATCATCCTGAGATACATATCCTCACTGAGGAGATATCTTCGCAAGAGCAATTAAGACAATTACAAATAGGAAAACTTGAGGTTGCATTTGTTGAAGGTAGAATCAACTTGAATGGAGTTTTAACGGAATTGATTCATCAAGAGGACTTTGGGATTCTCGTTCCCAAGACTCATCGGCTAGGAAACAAAAAACTTATTCCTTTTACCGATCTCTGTAATGAGACATTCATCTTTCAACCGAGGCGGGAAAATCCGCAGTTTTATGACAGTTTTCTCGCTCTGTTAAGAAACGGAGGCGTTGAGCCTAAGCTACTCCATAAGAAACCTAACCAGCAATGCCCGGTACTTGTCTCCTCTGGTGCAGGTATACTTTTGACTACACGAACCTTGAGTAAATTCGCCACGGAAGACTTGCGATTTATCGCTATACTACCGCCTTGTCCTAAGTTCCAGATTTCCTCTGTCTGGCGAGACGGGCCTCAATCTCCACAACTCAAACTCTTCCTGAAATTCATCACTACTGCTAATCATTCAAACGTATCTGAGCTATTGCATTTTATAGAACGACATTAGAAACTTCTTAAAAATACTGGCGTTGTGTCGTACTTTCAGCTAACACATACCTACGTGTATTTCAAAAATCAAATAGGAGTCCTATATATGATTATTAGTTTCCTACTGTAACTGCTTGGCGCTCTCGCCGTGCTACTTCTGCACGTACTAGAGGAATAACCTCACGTCCATACTCGATCGCATCCTGTACAAGATCGAAACCCCGGATCAATAAGGTCGTAACACCTGCATCGTAATAATCAACTAAAGCCTCTGCAACTTGTTCTGGTGTTCCCACCAGAGCTGTCGTGTTACCTCCTCCATCGGTAGCTGTGGCAATTGGTGTCCACAGACACTTATCGTAGATTTCACTTTTTTGGGCAAAGTCTACTAACCGCTGTGACCCTACTGCTTGTGAAGGCTCTGAAGGAATTAGTGTTGCCCCTCCCCGTAGTTTTTGAATTCGCGCCAAAATGTTGTAAGCTTTTTCCCAAGCCTGTTCTTCTGTGACACCAAGAATAGGTCGCACAGAAACGCTAAAGCGAATATCACGACCATCTGGTAAAGCAGCACGAACATTTGCTATCCGCTCTTTAATTGCAGCAATTGGCTCACCCCACATGGCGTAGACATTACTGTGCTTGGCTCCTACTTGCACGGCTTGGTTAGATGCGCCGCCAAAGTAAAGCGGGATGTGAGGCTTTTGAAACGGTTTAATTGCAGAGAAAGCATCTTTGACGCGATAAAATTCGCCTTCGTAATCAAAAGGAGTGTCACTTGTCCAGATGCGGCGGACAATTTCTAAGTACTCATCAGTGCGACGATAGCGGTTGTCATGGTCGAGCCAGTCCCCATCCCTTTGCTGGTCTGCATCATAACCACCAGTAATTATATGCACTGCGATCCGACCATTAGTGAAATGGTCAAGGGTCGCTGCTGTGCGAGCAGCCAGAGTTGGTGCGACAAAACCTGGTCGATGTGCAATTAAAAAGCCCAATTGCTCGCTTATTGAAGCAGCGTAGCTAGCTACAATAAAGCTATCAGGGTTATTAGCTCTGTAGGCAACTAGTACCCGCTCAAAGCCGCCTTTTTCATGGGCTTGAGTGAGTTCACGAATGTAGTCTTGGTCTATTATGTTTTCGTTCAGGAAATTCTGAACATTATTTAACTCCGAAACTGGTTTTGTCCGGATTGCTCCGATGAACTCGACTGGCATTGTCAATTCTCCTAAATATGAATGCCGAAAATATTTTATTTGGGTATGGCCTTGTGTGCTGTTGAAGAACTATTTAAGTTTCAGGGTTTAGACCTCCATATTCAAAGTTTATAGTTTGCTGATGTGACACTTGTTATAAGAGGATGTTTGAAAAATTCTCTTGTCGGCATCTAAGGTTTTAGATCCCTCTAAATCCCCCGATCAATTGGGGAGCTTTGATTCCGATTCCCCCTTTTTGAAGGCTAGGGAGGATCTAAAAACGCCTAAAGTCACAGCAAAACACTTTTTAAAAACCCTCTAAGAGTTCAGACGATAAATTACCTTTATTCCCGCGTCATTTACTCCGTTTTTCAATAGTGATACCAGTTTTAAATTTGGAGTTTAGCTGCTTATAAACTTGCATCACACTATCACCTATGAAGATAACTATGTAATTTACTATTGTCTGAGAAAAACAAATTAGGAAAAAACAAATTATTTTTACAATAGTAAAAGTAATCATAAGAAACCATATAATTTACAAGCAGAGGCATGGAATCCTCTGTAACTAGCGAATCAAAAGGCTTAAATTTCTAACATTCCACCATCAACGATCATCTCAGTTCCCAGAATATAAGAAGCGTCCGTTGATGCGAGGAACAATACGGCTTTCGCTACTTCTTCAGGTCTTCCCACTCGTTTCATTGGAATTTTTTGAGCAAAATGCTGAAGAAATACATCTATATTCTCAGGATTAAAACCTTCAGCCCTGCTCAGGATCGGCGTTTGAATTGTACCGGGACTAACGACATTTACACGAATGCCTTTATCCACTAGTTCAGCAGCAAAAGTACGTCCGAGCGACCTCACTGCGGCCTTTGTGGCGGAATAGACACTCGTTGTGGGAAATCCTGTTTGACTACCAATTGATGCGTTCAAGACAATGGCTCCCCCTTGCGTCATCAGTGGAATCGCCTTTTGGACAGTAAAAAATACTCCTTTAAAGTTAACGGCGACTTGAGTATCGAAAGCTTCTTCGCTTGTTGCTTCCACAGAAAAAAACTTTGAAATTCCCACGTTCGCGAAAAGCACATCTAAACGACTGAATTTCTCATGAATTTGGTTCATCATTGATTCAATTTGAAAAACCTGAGATACATCTGCTTGAATTGCCAGTGCGTTTGAACCAATATCTTTTGTAGCAGAGTCAAGAGTTTTTGGATTTCTTCCGGAGATGATGATATTTGCCCCTTCTTCTGCGAAAGCTTTTGCTGTAACCAAACCGATCCCGCTATTACCTCCAGTGACAAGGACGACTTTGTTCTGAAAACGTTTATTGGACATATCATTTACAATTCCTTTCTTGGTGAGTTAGGTTTCTCCAATTCAATTTTGCCAGAGCAAGATCGTAACTTCGTTCTTCGTTCACTGTATCGTTCGGTGAGTTGAATTAAATATGTTGTTTTTATTTCCAAAGAAATTCTACAGCAAATAAAAGCAGAGAGGAATTTCAAAAAAAGTATTGCACTTGATACTATTTTGGTATCAGTTGGTTCTATAGTTGCGATACTTGCATTTTACAAATCTCTATGCAAAGATAAGTTTGCAGAAAGTACTATAACCTAATGGATTTATAGTACTTGAATAAATGTTAATAGTATTTTTAGTTATTTGAGCGCAAAATATGATATCTAGCCATGTCAATTTGCTCAGAAATAACTAGAAGAGAAATTAGTTTTTAGTCGTTGAAGTAAGTAGCCAATGATGAACTGACTACGCCATAACCAAGAAAACAGGATGTCAGAAGATGTTTTTGAAATCTTTGTTCACATAGCATCTACTTGATATTATTTTCTTTAGTTCGAGAAAAAAGGACTTGAAGAAGATATCCGATGAAGCAGCATCAGAAACAAGATGTTTAAAATATTCTCGAATGACTTCAGAAATCCGAATTTAGGAGATTCTCTGGATTGCATATTCAATTAATGTATTGCTGGTTTAAGAACCTGATATTTCAGCTCTCTAACCAGTAAAATCCTTGCTAGTAATCTCATCTGGCATTTTAGCAGAAGTATTGTCAGAAATATTTCTGCGGCTTTTTATGTTCTATAGTCAGTTCTTTTGCTTTTAAGGTTGAGGAGTCATGTCGATTATTGGCTGGAATTCTAGATTTACATTCTGGTTACTTTTTTTGCTAGATATCTTAATTATCTTAGTTATGAATCCGACAAAAAGTCAGGCTAATATACCTGAATCTACTTCATCTACTGTGAGTAATACCACCCTTGTCCCAGCTTCTGGGCAGTCGCCTGTATTTTTTGCCGATCACAACAATTCTGTAGGAGAGCAAGTTACGCCTGTTTCACAATTACTCTCACCAGTACCTAAGACTAGCGCTAGCCCAGTCAGCAGCCATCAAGTGCGATCGCTAGATGATAATGCCGCAATGGGGCAGGTAAATTCTGTTTCGCAGTTATCAGATATCAAACCTACTGACTGGGCGTTTCAAGCTTTGCAATCTTTAGTAGAACGGTATGGTGTGATTGCAGGCTACCCCAACCAAACCTTTCAGGGGAATCGGGCAATGACTCGTTACGAGTTTGCGGCCGGACTAAATGCAGCCCTGGCGAGAATCAATGAACTGGTGAGTGCGGGAACCAGCGATTTGCTGAGAAAAGAAGATTTAGAAACATTGCAAAAACTCCAAAATCAATTTGCGCCAGAACTAGCCCAACTGCGGGGGAAAGTGGATTCCTTGGAAACACGAACAGCAGTTCTTCAACCCACATTCCGCAGGTGCACTCGTTGGTCAAGCTGCCATTGTAATTGGAGGACTTGTGGCAGGCAATAACGTCCTCACCAAGAAACCCGCACCTCACAACTTCACTTTAGGCGACTATGTTAATTTAAAGTTAAACACCAGTTTTAACGGTACAGATCAACTGCGGATAGTGCTTACAGCAGACAATATTGCCTCTTTAGGAAGAACAAGAAGTGGAATACTTGGAACCAATGATGGCAAAACTTCTGATAACGCCAGTCCACTTTTCCCCAACAATGAAGTTATAGCCAGTGGCGTCCGCTATCGTTATTTACTTGGTAGTAATACTGCAATTAACGTTTTTGCTCAATCTGATGGAGCCTTTGAACTAGGCTTGAGCGGAAGCATCAGCCCGTATTTTGAAGGATCAGCAGCTAATGGAATCTCACGATATTCGCGGCGAAATATGGTCTATAACTATGGAGATACTGGAGCCGGAGTCGCTATTCTTCATAACTTTAGTAACCAGTTTCAATTAGGATTGCAATACACCTCGATTAACGGTAACAATCCGACAGAGAATAATGGCTTATTTCAAGGCAGGTATGTAGCTCTAGGACAATTACTATACAGCAGCCCCAACAAGAATTTCCGGTTGGCTTTAACTTACGCCAATACTTATAGTCCACCAAACACTACAGGTCTCAGTGGCACAAACTTCGGCCCAGCCATCGGCAGTAACTTAGCAAACAGCACCGTGGCTGGAAGAGCAACTTTAGGAAATCTTTATGGTGCAGCAGCTTTTTATCGGATTAATCCATCTCTGGCAGTAAATGGATGGGTAGGTTATTCCGCGCACCGTTACTTGGGAAGCGGTGATGCAGATGTCTGGGACTGGGGTGTCGGACTATCATTTCCCGATTTATTCCAAAAAGGTAGTTTGGGAGGTATTTTTGTGGGTATGGAACCAAAGCTGACTAGTCTGAGTCCAAATGTGAATTTAGGAGCAGGGAATGGCGTAGCAGACAAAGATACTTCCTTACACATTGAGGGCTTTTATCAATATCAAGCCAATGATAATATTGCGATCACCCCCGGTGTAATCTGGATTACTGCACCTGACTCTGATGCTAGCAATCCTGATAGTATAGTTGTTTGGCTCCGTACTACCTTCAGGTTTTAACCCGAACCAGTAATTCCAAATTCAAATTTCAGTAGACCAAAAAGTTTTGTGATCTCCAAGAGATAAAGCTTATTTGGGAGAAGATTTAATTACAACTCCAATTAAAAAACCCAAAAATTGAGAATTAAGAGCTGATTCGTAAAGAAAATCTTAAAAATACTCAATTCATTATTGGGCATGACTTTCAGAGAATAAACGCTTGATTGGCTCAAATTCCTGAAACCCTTACGAGGCAAAAACTTTACTCTAGTTTACAAATTAGCTCTTAGGGGCTAATTTGATTAAGTTCTTGTTCTAGATGAAATTCTACAATTGCTGCTTTGGCTGCATAAATATCTGGATGGCGTTTTCGTAGATATTCGACGAGTTGCTTGTAGGTCTTTCGCAAGAGTAGAGAAAGTTGGGTCAGGGGTTGAAGTGCATCATCAAAATGAGGAGGGCGAGTAAGGTCATGGACATACTCAACGCACATCAGCCAAGCAGCAAATGTTTCACCCTGGCCGAGGAAAGATAGGGGTGTGTCGCCGTGAAAAAAGCACACAAAGGCTGTGTTCATCCCTGTGTGACGGTAGAGATGTTCTGTTAAGGTGGTTTGGTCGCTGATTCTCGATTGCATCTGGATGCAGACCATTTTAATTCACATTCGGCGTGAATTATAAACGCTACACAGATTTAGCTGACTGCCACCTCGGCTTGCTGTTTCCACACCGCATCTGCATACAAAGATGTGTCAAAGTCCGGCGAAATGTTGCCGTTAGTGATCCGGGCTTCGTGTAGTGACCAGTCAGCGAAGAATAAGTCGTGGCTGATGCGGGCCACTATTGCTGGCACATCGCGTCGGATGCTGGGTACGTCGCCGATGGGCAGACCGAAGCTTACGAAACCAGCAGGATTGAACACATGGATGTCTTTCAGATAGGGGGCATTGCCAGGTACTTTCTCTTCGTATTCATGGGCGCTGCCAAGGTAAGGGTAGGTGCTAAGTTGATCGTCACGCTGGTCGGCTGGGGCTTCATAGCGATCGCGCCAGAGTGCGATATGATGTGCAAATTCGGCGAGTTCCGGCCGCTTTGTCGGGTCAACGAAATAACCAGTACCAGCGATCGCAAAATCGAACTCGAAAACATCATCATTTACCTGAGCGACGATGCGATCGCCTTGATTGTGAGCAGATTTCCACGGTGCAGATAAGTGCAAGTGGAAGTTAGAAAACGCTATTACCCGCTCGATTGCGTCTGGTGGTGGCGTAGAGCCAACCTGATTAAACCGCCAAGCTTGGAACCACCGAGCTGCATCAGGTAGTTGCGGATAGTTATAGTAAGCGCCAGGATAACCTCGGAGGCGATTCACTGGCAGAGATGCGATCGCTGGCCGTCGTGCGAACAGGTGTACTGCCTTCGCGCCTGATTCCAATGCCACTCCTGCCGCATCAAAGGCCGAGGCCGCAGCACCCAGCACTGCTACTGTTTTGCCACGTAGATTGTTGAAGTCGATTGCATCGGCGGTATGTGCATATAAGGTGCGTGGCAGAGATGCCAATACAGGCGGTATGTTTGGGCCACCAGTGCCAGCTACACCGTTGGCGAAGATAATTTTACGTGTGGTTTCCACCTGGGCGACACCGTTCACTTCTAGGTGTAGACGAAAGAAATCGGCGTCCGGCTCAATCCACACCAACTTCGTCTGATACCGAACTGGAATGCCCAGAAAATGCCGATACCAGCTGAGGTACTCAGCCCACGCCACTCGTGGAATGCGGTCAAGCGCTGCGTATGCCTCAACACCGTGCCGCGCCTCGTACCAAGCTTGAAATGATAGCGCCGGAATGCCCAGTTCTGGCCCTGGTAGGTTTTTCGGTGTGCGTAGCTTTTTCATCCGCGCCCGCGTCAGCCACACGCCTGCATGGGCTTCGTCAAGAGCCTCATCGATGACTGTCACGCGCCCAATGCCAGCACGCCGCAGGGCAAATGCGAAGGTGCTGCCACTGCCACTACCACCTACTATCGTCACATTGTGGTCAATGCCTGAGCGATCGCTCACCCAGTTTTCGGGATCGGGGCCGAGTAGGCGCAACGCCTCACGTGCAGCAAAATCGAGGTCAGTCGTTGTTGTCATATCGGTATTTAAGGATGAAATGAGATTTTATCGAGATTAGTGATACTGAAAAGCATAATATCATGTAAAACTAATTATTAGCTTCTCTAATATTCTGGGTTGCAAACTAAATGATTGCTAACTGTTAGCGAAGCTGTGCTGATGTCGCCCAAATACTTGAAAGAAGCTACCCCAGTAAAGCTGTACTGCACATTGAAAATTAGTTGAAATTTTCTATTCATTTGAGTAGCTGATAACACTTGTCTTTACTTATTTAAAGGCGATGCCTGCGGCGGGCTATTCGGCGTCGCCAATAAATAAAAACTTTTTAGTTTGCTGAAAATCCCAAACCGTTTTATCTCCTGCTTAACAACAGGCTCACGATCAGCAGATTCTTGTGGTGGGAATTCCCAAATATCACGTATCTCATGTTCTTGCTGATCTGTTAATTGGAGATCATGTGGTAATTGAGACTGTTGCCCAAATAACCAAGGTACTCCATTTAATAATTCTCTTTCTATTCCATGAAACATATTTTTACCCTTATTAAAAATAAGGTGATTTTGACATTGAGCTTTTTACTTCTTTCTGCAATTATTGGCATTTGGCAATATCTTTGTTAAAACTGCTGTCCCAAAGTTGTTTCACATCAACTTTTGTGGAAATTACACCCGCTTGAAAAAAGGTATCAGCAACCTTTTGCTGAGAAGCAATAGCTTCGTCAGAAACAGGAAGTAATTCTTGACGACGCTGTTGTTGTCCTTGCTGGGCATCCTGATAAACGATGCCTTCATCAACATCGATAGTAGTTGCATAATTCTTCGACCACTGCTTAAGATTAGATTCACGCCAAGTTTGGGATTTCCGCAAACGACAGAGAAAATCAGCAATTACAACTTTCTTTTGGGGATCGGCGATCGCATTGGGTGAAGCAATAATCACAAAGTTACCACTCAAAATATCTTTTGCAGATTCCAGTACCCGCGCCCCTTCTTTTTCGGCTTGAGGGATGGAGTAACCGTAGGTAGCCCAAGCATCAAGCTGTCCTTTACGAAAAGCCGCAAGCCCATCGGGTATCGATAAAGGAATTGCATTGATATCCTTCATCGTTAGCCCAACTTTTTCCAACATCTTAATCAGGAAGTAGTGGGCAGTTGTAGCTTTCACGTAACCCACTTTCTTATCTTTAAGATCGGCGATCGTTTTGGCAGTCGAGTCCTTGGGTACGAGTACAACTTGACCAATCGTTGGCCCTTTGAGAGTGGCAATAATTTTTACAGATGCTTTCGATTCAATCGCAAAAATCGGTGGAATTTCACTAGCTGAGGCTAAGTCAATTGCACCAGCATTGATTGACTGTACCATCAAATTCCCCCCGGTAAACTCAGTAAATTGAGTTGTGTAAGGGAAATTATCTAGTCCAGCTAACTTTAAATTTAAGTCCCAGCCACCTTTATACTTAGCAACATGCAATTGAGTTGTATTCGATACTGCAATTTTAGATGGACTAGGATTAGCAGCGATCTTTGTCGGACTGGTAGACTTAACCTCTGAGCAAGCTGTTGTTGCTACTAACAAGCAACCCAGAGAGAAGAAAAAATTCTGCCGCAGCCAATTGGTAAACACGTTATTTTTGGGTAAAAAAACAAGGAAGTAAAATAACCACCAACTACATCTTTCCTACCTAGCGGTGGTAGTTTCTAACGGACACACTGCCGTTGTAATATCTACTCGTTGCGGAATAATTTTTTGCTCTAGTAACCAGTCAGCTGTTTTCTGAAGCTTGGCTATATCCCCAGTATTAGGAAATACGTAAGACTCTGGGCCTCGATTTTTAGTCACTTGCTTGGCTACCGCATCAGAAAGTTTTAGCTCTTTAACTAGAAAATCTGATGCAGCATTAGTATGTTGATTTAACCATTCACCATCCTCACTCAAAGCACTAAGAGCAGCTTTCACGGCGACAGGATTTTCTTTAGCTGCATCACCACGAACAACCATAATGCCGTAGGTAGGCGCAGGGTGTGTAGTGGTGATTCTTCGTGCCTTATGCTCTAATTCTGCAATTGAAATATAAGGTTCCCAAACTGCCCACGCATCAACAGAACCTTGATATAGAGCAGGTGCAGCATCATTCGGTGATAAGTAAACTCGCTGGACTTTAGATGAAGGAATATTTTCTTTTTCCAAAACTTTTAATAACAGATATTCGCCCGCACCACCTTGATTAACTGCAACTTTCTTATCTACTAAATCAGTCGGTTTCCGAATGGGAGAATCACCACGAACTAAGATGGCATTACTCAAAGAATCTGGATTAGGACGCTGTACAGAGCCAATACAAAGAGGCTGTCCGGCAGCAATTCCAGAAATCGAAGGAATATCACCACATCCACCAATATCTGCCCGATTACCATTGAGAGAACTTAAAAGCGTAGCGCAACGGTCAAATGGGCCACTCCATTCAACTTTGATATTTTGCGTTACTAACTGACGCTCTAACTCACCTCGTTGACGCGCAATGGGAATAATCCCGCCTTTTTGGTAGCCCAAGCGAATCACATTGTTTTTCTCTGTACTTTTAGTAGTGAGAGTTTTTGAAGAGGAATCTGAGTTAGCTGTAGTATTGATAGATGTTTTTTGACTGCAACTAGAAGCTATAAAAGCAAGAAAAGACATTGCGATTACAATGATTGTACTAGCAGAAAATTTTTGTTTGTACTCAAAACAGTGTTCTTTTAAAGAATTCACCACAATTGACTCCTTGATATCAATTTTTAGGAGTTTAAGCAGCCATATCTATAAATTATAGCAAATAACTACGATAAGTCGATCGACTTATCGTAGTTAATAGAAATAAGCATACCACCTTTTGATAAGCTGTCCAAACCAAATCAATATTTTTTATCTATGACTAAGAGAATTTAGCTTGGGTATTTCTATGTGAACGTATACACAAGTGGCGAGAAAATAAGCTGTAAAAGAACCATATACACAAATATCAAAAAAATTCTTCGATTTGGGCGACAATCTCTAAAAAACTGGTATAAGCCTTTTTTTATATTCTTTGTTGATAAAATCTTTGACGTTTGGATGAACGAGTAGCTGGTTTAACTTTGGAATCTTTGGTTCGTTTTCTCGACCTTGTAATGTAACTAATGCCAGAGCGTATTTCTTGTCCATTCTTGTCCTTGCATTGATGCACCTCGCAAAGTTGAAAACAGAGCGGAATACCAATTCGTAATTCGTAATAAAGAAGGTCAAATTTTGAATGTGTTGCCCGATTTTAGAGAATTGGTATTAGCTAGGTTAGAGAACTCAGAATCTAAGTCCAGCCTGTTTCAGTAGTGGTAGAACGCGCTTACCGAAGAAATCCAGATCAGGCTCAAAATCGTAGAAGGCAAGCTGGAAGCCATCGACACCAGCTTTATTCATAGCGGCGATCGTGTTCGATTTGGCTCCAGCCGAACAGTTCATGCTCATAAGCCCGATGTCCAGTGACAACATTAATTCCCCAGCGACCTTTAGAAATGTGGTCAAGCGTCGCACCAAATTTAGCCAGATGGATGGGATGCCAAGGCCCGTAGAGGACGTGAATTGTTGAGATTAATAGAATGCGTGAGGTAATACCAGCAAGAGAAGCGGTAGCAATGAAGGCATCTAAACCTGCTTCTGTCCGAGTTGGTCCCTGTCCGCCTTTTGGCTGCCATGTGGAATAGCCGAAAACCAGATCAAAACCTAACTCCTCAGCCTTTTGAGTCAGTTTGGCATTGTAATCAAACGACCAGTCTGTAGTGCGCGGTAGGGTAGAAGAACTCCAACCACCGTGATGAATTGGTAAGAATAGCCCTAGCAGTACTGGCTGCCGGAGAGCTTGAGATAATGGGCTTTGGGGATAGTCTGTGGGACTAGCGATCGCCTCTTTACTTGCTCTCAAAAAAGTAGTATCAATTGCACTCATAGTTTCTCTCAACGGTTTCGGTTGGCTGCGAGATCCCCGACTTCTGAATAAATACTCATAAAGTAGTTTCCCGTAGTTTAGAAGTCAGGGATCTGAACAAAATTAGAAGAATCCTCGTTGCGGCAATGGTGTACCGTTGATCTCGTAGTCCCCGATCGCACGAGCCTTAAAATGATTTGGGTTGTGTGAGGACAAAGTGCGGGCGTTGCGCCAATGACGATCAAAGTTTGAGCTTTTTTTAGTTGTAGAAGCCCCACCAACTTCAAACAACAAAGTAGCCGAACGTAATGCCAAATCATCAACAATCAATTTGGCTTTCGATGCACTCAGAGAAGTTGCCAGTGCCGCAGCTGTTTCTGCCTCTTTACCCTGAGCTTGGTCAGCAGGGAGGCGATCGAGACCATCAGCTGCCGCCAAGACGATCGCTTCGGCAGCAAAGGCATTAGCGGCAATCTGTCCAACAGTCTGCTGTAAAATCGGATCTTCTGCTGCTTTCTCGGCTACGGCATGATAGAAAGTCCTTTTTCGGGTACGAACGAGGGTTGTTGCATCGCGTAGAACGCTGCGAATAATACCAGCATTAATTGCTGTTAAAAATAATTGCGGAACGATGTTATATGGCAGGTTGTCTTGGTCTGTGTCTGTCTCAAAAATTACTTCATCTGCCTCTACACGGACATTAGTGGATGTAGTTGTTCCTGTACCTGTAAGTCTTTGTCCGAAGCCATCCCAGTCATCCACAAGGTCAATCCCCTCACGGTTAGTAGGAATCAGTATAAACGCTCTAGTGCCATCGGGTACTAGTACACGCACGAAAATCAAGTCTGCATAAAGGCTGCCAGTGCTGTAATACTTCGTCCCATTTAGACGATAGCCATCACCATCAGGTGTTAATTTTGTATTCACAACTTGCCCGCCGCCAGCCCGCTTGACTTCTAATTCGGTCGTAGCGAGTCCAATAATCGCGCCATCGACCACATCCTTAAGCCATCGCTGATTCCTTTGGGTGCGCTCAGAACGCAAAATTCGCTCTGTAACAGAGAAATGATTCCGTACAATGTGAGCCACGTTTGGATCGGCATCCCCCAGCCGAATCACGACCTCGAATAGTTCGCGTGCGGTTCTACCACCACCCCCTTCGGCAACGGGGATTCGCAATGCACCTAACCTGGAACGCCGGATCAATTCAACCACATTATAAGGAAGGATGCGATCGCGATCGCGCTCACTTGCTCCCAGAGCAATAAAATCAAAAAGCTGCTGGAGTTCCGGCGAGTTTGCTCTTACAGGAGTCGAAAACTGAATTGTCGTATCTGCAAGTTTCTCTGGACTCTTAATCATTAGTTTCTATCTCCGAATATTCTGTGGAAAATCTATGTTGGTGAGTGGTGAGGCAATTGCTATTTCTGGGTGACGCGACTTTAGCACTACAAAGTTGAAGAATGTTTCCAGCCTTGAGGCGATTACATCTGGTAACATATTCATCAAGCCACCGACTGCACTCGACAAAAACCATTCCTCTGTAAGGGTTTTAGATGTATTTAAGTTTTATAAAGTACTAAAAATCTACCGAATTGCCGTAGTTTGATACTCCCAAATTTTACCCAAGTTGTCAATCTGTTTTAAGGTCTTTTTGCAGGAAAGACTCAAAGTTGAAAGCCCAAAAGCGTCTACGGAGTAAGTCCAAGGAAAACGCCAGTCGCCTACGCCCGCCTAATTTGTGAACTTCTTCAAGGACAATTTTTATCCTACTCAAAGTGGTTTAAAATCCCATATACAACAGGTGTTTGGCTAACAGTCCCCCTTACAAAACGTAACTGTTTAATCATATCTGCAAAATGATTTATATAGGATTAGAGTAGGTGGGCTACGTATAAAGTAGTTAAGTAACCTTTAGTAATTTGACCATTGAACTTGGTATTAATTAATTCAGCGATCGCATCAAAAAAGCGTGCTTTTGTAATGTGATCTAAATTTAGATGACCGGAATAAGTATTTAAGAGGTTGAGATAACTTGCACTGTTGTATGTTGCATCCCATCGATAAGAGCGATAGACTACTTCACCAAACAAACCTGTTTGCTCAATCTCACTTGTTTTATTAGGAACTTCCTGCTCACGCAAAGGAGGCTCATCATCTTTAACCAGTTGAGGAGCTAAACTTTGATATAGCTCCTGTACTTCTTCAAAGAAGCCATTACTAGCATCACTATGTACGTGTTCATTCCAAAATAGCGCGATCGCTCCTGAAGATGTGAGGGCTTGAGCCGTTTTTTTGTAAGCAATACTTGGGTCAATCCAATGAAAAGCAGTCGCCGAAATCACTAAATCAAAGGTATTTTCTTCTATTATCCAATCCTCAAAAGCGATGTTACACACTTCTACTTGCGGATAACCAGCCAGGTTTTTTTGAGCAACTTTAGTAAGATTCTCACCCAACTCAATGCAGAGTATACGATAACCCCGGCGGGCAAAGGGCACAGTTGCCTGACCAGTACCACAACCAATCTCTAATATCCTTCCGTCTGGAGTGATTTCTGAGAGAGACACCACATCGTCAAAAAGCGCTTCTGGATATCCTGGTCGAACTTGGTCATACAACAGTGCTACTTGATTAAAAGTGGTTCTTAAGTGACTTCTTTCATCCGTCATCGAATTTTAGATTTTAATATTGATTCATAGTTTAGTAGGATGCGATTATAGAAATTAGCCCTATGCACTACCAAGATTTGCGGTGCATTACGAGAACAGCGATAATACACCCTACGAAACTGTTCCTCGTTCCCTTTTCCCCAATTACAAATTAGGGTAAATACTCCAGCCATCAAGAACATTAAAAAGTTGCATTTTCTAGACACTATTAGCATAATGTATTGTCAATTTTTTCAGGCTTAATGTTCACTGCAAATGCTCAAGGCTTGATTTCTGCCGGGAGTATAGCAGCATATTCTTCAGGAGTAAGTGTTACATCCTTGACATTAATTTTTTTAGTGATAAATTTTTGCTTATAGAACAAGTCAGATATCTCTTGCTGTCCTGCTATAACCTTATCGGTAATTGGTCTGATGCCAAAACGCCGACGCTTGACTATTGTTTCTAAGGTTGGTAAATCAAGCTTGGTATCACGCCCGACAATTTCGGCAACTTCTTGCGTATTTGCTTTAGACCATTTGCCTAATTTGTAGACTTCTTCAAGGACAATTTTTATTAGCTCAGGGTTCTCTTTCACGAAGCTACGTGCAGCTATCCAATAGCCTCCTTGGGTTGAAAGTCCTTTAGCATTACGAAGAATCCGAACTTTTTCCGTTCTCTGAAATATAGCCAGGTGGGGGTCTCCTAGCACAGCTGCATCAATGCTCTTACGCGATAATGCTGCACGAGTTTCTGGTGCTATCAGATTGAGATGTTTGACATCTTTTAGCTCTAGTCCTCCTTCTTGTAAAGCTTTAACCACAAAGTATTGACTAGCAGTAGCTCTTTGAAAGGCAATTCTCTTACCTTTTAAATCAGCTATAGTTTTGATGGGGGAGTCTTCTGGTACTACGATCGCCGAACCTTCACCAGTACCCGGTATAGTATTAGCAAGAAGAACAAAAGGAATACCAGTTGCTTGGGCAAATATGGGTGGAGTTTCACCAACAGCACCGATATCCAAACTGCCCACATTTATTGCTTCTAAAAGCTGTGGCCCAGCTGTAAATTGCGCCCACTGCACTTGAATACCCAAGGGATTCAAGCGTTTCTCTAAAACTTGTCTACTTTTGGTGATATCCGCAGCAGTAAAATAGCCAATTCTTAACAATTTTGTCTTAATGCCATTAGGAGCTGCAACTGCTACCTTTTCTCGTGTATCTGGTGCTTTACAACTTACTAAAGTTGTGGAGAGAGTAAATACTCCAGCTACTAATAAAATTAGAAAGTTGCATTTTCTAGATATTGCTACCATGATGTATTACCAATTTTCTGGGGTTTAAAATACAGGCTTTAATTAAAAAACTGATTTTGGAATGATGTAAAAGTTGAAGAGGGGAAATTTTTTATTTTGCGGTTAGACTCTGTTTACTAACTCTCTCATCTAAATAATCTACTATAAATCGGTCGGCTTATAGTAGATTATGATTGTACGGACTTTACCACAAGCTAATTTAAAAATCAAGCAGCGAGGATGACGGTGCTATTGATGCAACTGGTAAAAAGAAAGAAACAATAGGCCGCAACTCTTCCCCAAACCAAAGACCTCTCAATGACGACAAACGGCTTTTTACTCGCACCCATAGCCTTCGTCACAGTTCCGGTTGAGTTCCAGTCAAGTTCCGGTATTCTTACATATCCAAGTACCGCTGAAAAATAGAGTCTTTTTATTTCCAGAACTCACGGTGAAAGAGGAAGTCGAACTGTAAATGTACTACCTTGCCCAGGTTGACTTTGAACGTGAATATTGCCTTTATGCGCTTGGACAATCGCTTGAGCTATGACTAATCCCAATCCCGAACCGCCAGAGGTGCGAGAGCGAGCGCGATCAACTCGGTAGAAGCGATCAAAAATTCGCAGTTGATGTTCTGGGGCAATACCAATTCCTGTATCTTCAACTTTAATCATGGCGTAAAGCTCACTTTTTCCCAAAAAAACCGTGACTTTTCCACCGCTAGATGTGGCTTGAATTGCATTGGCAATTAAGTTGGAAATTAAGCGATAAAGCTGTTCTTCATTTCCTACAATATATAGGTTTTCTGAGAATTGTACCTGTTTAGAGAGATTGACTTTAGTTTCTACTGCCAAAAATGCTAATTCCTCAGTTAAATCGCTAATTAAATCATTCAAACAGCAAGGCTGATATTCTCCTGTTAGTTCTTTTTGGTCTATCCTAGTTAATAGCAACAAATCTCCAACTAATTGTGATAAGCGGCGATTTTGGCGTTTGAGTACATCTAAAATTCCACTATTGGCTTTTGGTTCTTGCTGTAACTTGATAGCAGCTTCAATAGTAGAGTACATTGCTGCTAAAGGTGTGCGAAACTCATGGGCAGCATCAGCAGTAAATTGTTGCATTTGTTGGTAGGAAAGATATACAGGTTGTATTGCCCTTCCTGCCAACCACCAACTAGACAAACCAACGAAAATCATGGAAATTGGCAATCCCAACACCAAAGCTAATCTTAAATAAACCAGATGTTGGTCTAAATCAGTGATACTACGCGCCACTTGTAGATAACCCGAAATCTGATTTTGAGTATACAAAGGTAAAGTGATTTCGCGGTATCGAGTGCCAGAGGAATCTGTTAATATTTGCCAATGCTCTAATGCTGAGGTAATAGAGAAATTGTCAATTTCCATGCCTCCACTGGCAAAAATTTTTCCTGAGCGATCCAATAAGCGTATATAGTAATTAACTGGATTCGCCGTCTCTGTTATTGATTTTTTAATAGATGTTGTTTTAGGCAAACAATTTGTCTGAGCCACACATAATTCTAAAGAAAATTCTTTAGCGAGGCGTTGTAATTGTCCAGGTTGTTGCCAAGCTGGTTCAATACTTTTATGAAGTGCGTTTGCGACTGATTGCAATCCCTGGTCTATAGTTTCACGATAAGCATGGGCAACCACACTATAAACCCCCAAACTAGATAGCCCCAAAATACCGCCCATAACGAGGGTATACCAAGCTGCAAGCCGCAACCGAGTCTGGTGGAAAATGGGATTGCGTTCCATGTTTCTAAAACCTTGCTCAAAGTGTTGCTGTCAAGTTAGCAAAAATCAGCAGTATGAATGTTTAGGCGATAGCCCACACCATAAATAGTTTCAATCAAAGATTCGCTGTCTTCTTCTCCTAATTTGCGTCTCAATAAGCGAATTTGTGCTGCTACTACATTGCTAATTGGTTCTGCACCAATTTCCCAAAGCTGATTGATAATCTGGTCGCGGCTGACAATTTGGTTAGGATGTCTCATGAAATATTCCAACAATTGAAATTCCTTGACGGTTAAAGAGAATACTCGGTTTTCACCGTGACAATACTGACGAGTAAGTTCATGAGTGCTGTAATTGAGAGTCAGGCAACCTACTTGTAAGCGTCGGGGTTTGACTTGAGGCGTAAGCGTTGCTCCTACATAAGAGGCTCGCCGTTGCAATGCCCGCAATCTTGCCAGCAGTTCTGTCATATCAAAGGGTTTAACTAAATAATCATCTGCACCGCTATCTAAACCGATAATCTTTTCTTCCATCCGGTCTTTAGCCGTTAGCATTAATACAGGTAGAATTAACTGGCGATCGCGCAACCATTTACACAACTCTATCCCCGAAACTCCAGGCAGCATCCAATCAAAAATCGCAAGTGTGTACTCAGTCCAGCCAGTTTCTAAATATTGCCATGCCTGCGTACCATCTAGAAACCAGTCAACTATATACGCCTCATGGCTCAGGACTTGTTTTATTGCTGCACCTAAATCTGCTTCATCCTCAACTAATATAAGTCGCATAGTCAACACAGTGCTAAAAGCCTTCTTTAAATACGCTTTCACGAAAAAGTGAAATTGTTATGAAATTTTTCTATTTCTTGAGCTAGAGACACTTTTTCTTTTAATAGAATGACTGAATACTGATAACCGATTTACTGCTCCGAGAAGCATTAGTTCTTCAAAGCTAAACTCCTATCGAAGCATTGACAATAAAATGGGTTGAGAAAAAGTTTCCACAAATTCCACCACAACTGTTTGCCATTCACTTATGAGCCAGTATATTTACAGTAGTCTCACAGATGATGAAGAACTTAATTTTTCTGAGGAAGCAGAGGTTTTCGTTTTTCCCACTTCTTTCGCCCAGCAGCGATTGTGGTTTCTCGACCAGTTAGCACCGGGGAATCCATTTTACAACGTGTCAACAGCACTTCACCTGACAGGTTCCCTCAACTTCACCGCCTTAAAGCAAACATTCAACGAAATTGTACGTCGCCACGAAACGTTACGTACTAGGTTTGTTATGGTAGAGCAGCAACCAGTACAGGCGATCGCACCTAGCTTAAGCATACCTCTTCCCTTAATAGACCTACGCAATTTCGACAGCCCAGAACGCGACACACGAGTGCAGCAAATCGTAACCCAAGAGGCTCAACATCCTTTCAATCTCACCACTGGGCCATTACTGCGAGTAAAGCTACTGCAACTGGATGAAGCAGAATATCTCCTGCTGCTAAATCTACATCACATAGTTGCCGATGGCTGGTCAATTGGAGTGCTAATTAAAGAATTGGGGGTATTATACAAAGCGTTGGCAGGGGATAAGCCATGTCTGACGACTAGCTACTCCGTATCTACGCTCCTACCAGAACTACCCATTCAATATGCAGATTTCGCTCAATGGCAACGGGAGTGGCTACAAGGAGTGGCAGCAAACGGCACCTCGCCCCTACAAAGCCAGTTAGTTTATTGGCAAAAGCAATTAAACGGGATTTCGGTATTGAATCTCCCCACCGACCGACTAAGACCAGCAGTTCCTAGCTACAGGGGTGCAAAACAATTTTTAGAGCTACCACACTCCTTAACTCAAGCGCTAGAGGCACTGAGTGCCCAAGAAGGCGTTACCTTGTTCATGACAATGCTGGCAGCGTTTCAGACTTTGCTCTATCGCTACACGCAGCAAGAGGATATTGCAGTTGGTTCACCTATTGCTAATCGCAATCGTAGCGAACTAGAAGGATTAATTGGTTTTTTTGTCAATAGCTTGGTGTTACGTACAGATTTCTCAGCCAAGGCGACGTTTCGAGAATTGTTGAAGCGAGTGCGAGAGATAACTTTAGAAGCATACAGTCATCAGGACTTGCCTTTTGAAAAGTTGGTGGAGGAACTTCACCCAGAGCGAGATTTGAGCTATCATCCTTTTTTTCAGGTTGTATTTAGCCTACAAAACACTCCTATCGAAACTCTAGAGTTATCTGGGTTAACGCTTTCGCTATTTGACTTCGATAGCAAAACTGCAAAACTTGATTTAGAATTCCATTTGTGGCAAGACTTGGAAAGTTTGAAAGGACAAATGGTTTATAGCACCGATTTATTTGATGACAAAACCATTACGCGAATGCTGGGACATTTCCAAACGCTGCTAAAAAGCATTGTTGCCAATCCAGAACAGCGGATTTCAGATTTGTCTTTGCTTACTGTGCAAGAACGACAAGAGTTATTAATTGATTGGAATGACACTAAACGAGACTATCCAGAGAACAAGTGTTTTCATCAGTTATTTGAAGCACAAGTGCAGGAAACTCCCGATGCGAATGCACTAGTCTTTGACGATGAACAACTCAGCTACAAAGAGTTAAATATACGCAGCAACCAACTAGCACATTATCTAAAAAAATTGGGGGTAGTTCCTGACGTTTTAGTAGGTATTTACGTAGAGCGTTCCCCAGAAGCGATCGTCGCCCTATTAGGCATTCTCAAAGCAGGTGGAGCATACCTGCCTTTAGATCCGAGCCTACCTCAAGAACGTCTTAATTTCATGCTAGAAGATGCACAAGTTTCAATCTTGCTCACTCATCGCTCTTTAGCCCCCCTAAAAAAGGGGGGTTGGGGGGATATATTGTCTATAGTTTACATAGATAAAGATTGGGCAACTATTACACAACAAAGCCAAGAAAACCCAACTAGCTGCGTAACATTTGACAACCGAGCTTATGTTATCTACACCTCTGGCTCAACAGGAAAACCTAAAGGTGTTTTGCTCCAACATCAAGGATTGTCTAACTTAGCGGCATCTCAGATTGAGGTTTTCAACATACAACCGATTAACCGCATTCTGCAATTCGCATCATTAAGTTTCGATGCCTCAATTTTTGAAATTGTCATGGCACTACAAACAGGAGCAACTCTTTATTTAGCAAACAAAGAATCCCTTTTACCCGGACAACCTTTGCTCAAATTATTGCGCGAAAAAGCTATTACTCATATCACCCTTCCGCCAGCAGTATTAGCAGTCCTAGCTACAGAATCACTGCCGGCATTGCAAACTATTATCTGTGCAGGCGAATCCTGTACTGATGATATTGTAAAACGTTGGTGGAATTCTCAGCGTCGGTTTTTTAATGCTTACGGGCCTACTGAAGCAACAGTTTGGTCAACCGTTGCAGAGATTAGTCATATAATTGAAAAGCCGCCTATTGGTCGCCCTATTCCTAATACTCAAATTTATATATTAGATAAACATTTACAACCTTTACCAATTGGAATTACTGGCGAATTATACATAGCTGGTGAGGGATTGGCACAAGGTTATCTTAATTGCCCCGAATTAACTACTGAAAAGTTTGTTCCCAATCCTTTTAACGATAAAAAGGGAGCGCGACTTTACAAGACGGGTGATTTAGCTCGGTATCGACCAGATGGTAATATTGAATTTTTAGGTCGCATTGATAATCAAGTAAAAATTCGTGGATTCCGCATTGAGTTGTCAGAAATCGAAACAGTGCTGAGTAAGCATCAAAGTGTCCAAAAAGCAGTAGTAATTGTTAAAGAGAACATATCTGGTAATAAGTATTTAGTGGCTTACATTGTTCTCAATGTAGAGATGCAAAATTTCTCGTCACTACTACGTAAATTCTTAAAAGAAAAATTGCCAGAATACATGCTCCCAAAAGCTTTTGTAATGCTAGATTCTCTGCCGCTAACAGCTAGTGGTAAAGTGGATCGTTTGGCGCTAACAGAACTCGACAGTCCGGCTAGCGGCTTAATAGATAAAACATTTATCGCTCCTCGTACTTCAACCGAGTCAACCTTAGCAAAAATTTGGGCTGAAGTGCTTAATATTGAGCGTGTGGGTATTTACGATAACTTCTTTGACTTGGGAGGAGATTCGCTGTTAACTGTACGCCTGATGAAGCAGATACACAAGCATTTTGAGCGCGAATTGCCGCTATCTAGCTTATTTTTAAATCCGACAATTGAAAGTTTAGCAACTTCTCTATCCTCACAAGGAGATTCTCTTCCGTGGTCGCCCTTAGTTCCGATTAAACCTGCTGGTTCAAGCCCAGCTTTCTTCTGCGTCCATCCAATTTTTGGTGTTGTTTTCCCTTATTACGAATTAGCTCAGAATTTGGGAAAAAATCAACCATTTTATGGGTTACAACCCATTGGACTTGACGGAGAAAGTTCTCCATTAACTCGCATTGAGGATATGGCTACTCACTACATTGAAGCATTGCGTAGAGTTCAGCCTAAAGGCCCTTATTTTTTAGGAGGTTGGTCTTTTGGAGGTTGGGTTGCTTTTGAAATGGCTCAACAACTCCAAAAGTCTGGGGAAGAAGTGGCTTTACTTGCTGTGCTTGACACTTTAGCACCAATTCCAGGCAATATACCTTCTTTGGGTAGTGGTTTCAAGTTTATGCTGACGACAGTGGCGCGATATATATGGCCCTTTTTCCTCGATTATTTTTATCTAATTATCGCGATCGCTAATAATCGAATTAACAGTTTAACTTCTCGGTTGACTAATTTTAATAAAATTGTGCGAAACTCCTTTTGGGAGTCGCTAACGCGATCGCTCCAAACAAATCTGTTCTCTCACTTCATCCGGAAAGAGGATGCCACAGTGAACATTATACCTGAAGAATCCAAGTTAAGACTTTTAAGCGAGTTAGCAATTCGTCCAATGCTTCGTGTTTTTTATGCCAATAGCCAAGCAGTTCTTAACTACGTTCCGCAAGCCTACCCTAAACGAATTAATCTTTTCAGAACAAAGGTTCAATCAAGCATTGCCAAAGAAGATCCGAGTCTGGGTTGGGATCAAATAATTGTAGGAGGAACAGAAATTCATCATATTCCTGGCAATCACCTAACTATGCTGAGAAAACCCCATATCCAAATTCTCGCCGCACAGCTAAAAGCTTGTATTGAGAAAGCACAAAATTTAAAATAAGGATCAATATGTCTTCTGAAGAAGTCTTCGTTTTTCCAGCATCTTTTGCTCAACAACGGCTATGGTTTCTCGACCAGTTGATCCCCGGCAATGCTATCTACAGTGTGCCGACAGTAATTCGTTTGACCGGTTCGCTGAAATTAGCCGCACTAGAACAGACTTTTAACGAAATCGTGCGTCGCCACGAAACCTTACGCACAACTTTTATTGTGTCGGATGGGCAACCCCTACAGGCTATTGCACCCAGCTTAACAATACCTCTTTCTGTATTAGACCTCCAGCAATTGCCAGATGATGAACGAGAGGTTAAAGCAAAGTGCATTATTACCGCAGAGATAGAACATCCCTTCGATTTATCCTCCGGGCCATTGCTGCGAGTAATACTCCTCGTCTTTTCTGAGACAGAACATATTCTATTACTGAATATGCACCACATTATCTGCGACGATTGGTCTATGGGGGTACTGATTCGGGAACTGGGAACGCTGTACGCAGCTTTTGCACAAAACCAGCCTTCTCCTCTATTAGAACTGCCTCTTCAGTACGCCGATTTTGCTCACTGGCAGCGCGAGTGGCTGCAAGGAGAATTACTCCAAACCCAGTTAGCTTACTGGCGGGAGCAATTAAACGGTATTTCCATACTGCATCTACCTACTGACAAACCAAGACCAGCTATACAAAGCTATCAAGGAGCAACACAATTTCTAGAATTACCGCTCAAGCTAATTGATGCACTAGAAAAGTTGTCACAGCAAGAAGGTGTCACCTTATTTATGACACTGGTGGCAGCGTTTCAAACGTTACTTTACCGCTACACACACCAAGAAGATATCGCGCTAGGTTCACCAATTGCTAACCGCAACCGTAGCGAAATAGAAGGAATAATTGGTTTTTTTGTCAATAGTTTGGTGCTACGTAGCAACTTATCTGGAAACCCGACTTTTCGGGAACTACTAGGCAGAGTACGGGAAGTAACGTTAGGAGCATATAGCTACCAAGATTTGCCGTTTGAAAAGTTAGTTGAAGAACTACATCCAGAGCGAAACTTGAGCCATCATCCACTATTTCAAGTGGTGTTTGGTTTTCAGAATGCGCCAATGTCATCGCTAGAGCTGCCTGGAATAGTACCTAGCTTTCTGAATATTGACTTAAAAAAAACGCGTTTTGATTTAGAACTGCATCTATGGAAGTGTTCTGAGGATTTTAGGAGCTTATGGGGCGGAAACTGGGAGTATTCTGAAGGTCTCCGAGGCGTAATGGTTTACAACACAGATTTATTTGATAAAGCTACTATTAGCCGGATGGTGGAACATTTTAAAACTCTGTTGTCAGCTATAGTTGCAAATCCAGAAGAACGAATTGCAAATTTACCGTTATTAAGTGAAGCGGAGTTACATCAGGTATTGGTGAAATGGAATAACACCCAAGTAGATTATCCTCAATATAAGTGTATCCATCAATTGTTTGAAGAAAAGGTACAGCAGTATCCTGATTCTATAGCAGTAAACTTTGCTAACGAGCAACTGACTTATCAAGATTTGAATACTCGCAGCAATAAACTAGCACACCACTTACAAAAAATCGGAGTATCTTCAGAAGTTTTAGTCGGCATTTGTATCTCACAGTCTATAGAAATGATCGTCGGGCTGTTGGGTATTCTGAAAGCAGGGGGAGCGTATATTCCATTAGACCTTAGCTATCCTCAAGAGCGTCTAAATTTTATGCTTGAAGATGCACAAGTTTCAGTGTTGCTGACACAAGAAAATTTGCTCAAGCATTTTGAAGGTTTCTCAAAACCAATTATTTCTATAGATAAAGACTGGGAAATTATTACCCAAGAAAATCAAGACAATCTTAAAAGCGATTCAAATAGTGATAATTTAGCATATATTATTTATACCTCTGGTTCTACAGGAAAACCCAAGGGAGTTGCTGTACCTCACAAAGCTGTAAATCGGTTATTGTGCAATACGAACTATATAAAATTAGAACCATCCGATAAAATCGTCCAAGCCTCAAACGTTTCTTTTGATGCAGCGACATTCGAGATTTGGGGAGCGCTACTTAACGGCGCTCAACTTTTAGGAATTAGTAAAGATGTAACCCTTTCGCCTTATGAATTTGCATTACAATTACGAGAAAAAGATATCAACATTCTATTTTTGACTACCGCTTTATTTCAACAGATTGTTAGAGATGTTCCGCAAGCTTTTGCGACTTTGAAATATTTCCTGTTTGGTGGCGAAACCGTTGATATGAGATGGATTAAAAAAATTCTCCAATCTGGTGCGCCAAAGCACTTAATTCATGTTTATGGGCCTACAGAAAATACAACATTTTCTTCTTATTACTGCGTAGAAGAGTTACCATCAACCACATCTTTACCTATTGGTATCCCCATTACAAACACGCAGATTTATATATTAGATACCTATTTACAACTAGTGCCTATTGGCGTTACTGGCGAATTATATATCGGTGGGAAGGGGCTGGCGCGAGAATATCTCAATCGCCCTGAACTTACTACTAAACACTTTATTTCTCATCCTTTTAGTAATAATCCCAAAACACGCCTTTATAAAACGGGTGATTTAGCTCGCTATTTACCTGATGGCAATATTGAATTTTTAGGTCGCATTGACAATCAAGTAAAGATTCGTGGCTTCCGCATTGAGTTGTCAGAGATTGAAGCGGTGTTGAATCAACATCCAGCAGTGAGAGAAACTGTTGTCATTGTTGGTGAGGATGTACCTGATGATAAGTACTTGGTAGCTTATATTGTTCTCAACCAGGAACGGATAGCGATGCAAGAGGTGCAAGGCTTTGCATCCTTACTTCGTCAATTCCTCAAAGAAAAGTTACCAGAATACATGGTGCCAAGCGCTTACGTGATACTGGAATCTCTACCTCTAACACATAATGGCAAAGTGGATCGGCGTGCTTTACCCATGCCTGATACAATTTCTTTCAATAATCAAGATTATGTGGCACCGCGATCGCAAGTTGAAAAGTTACTTGCCCAAATTTGGGCTAAAGTCTTGGGAAAAGAGCAAGTAGGTATCCACGACAATTTCTTTGAATTAGGTGGTCATTCTCTCTTGGCGACTCAGTTAATTTCTCGAATCCGCGATACCTTCCAAATAGATGTACCTGTACGCAATTTGTTTGCAGCACCAACTGTTGAACAACTTACTAAATACATTGAAACAACTTTTTGGGCGGCAAAAAGTTTAGATAAAGTTGGAACTACGGGTCAGGAGCGAGAAGAGGTAGAATTTTAAAGAGAAACACTTGAGTTTGACCAGCCAACCCAAAATGTGCTGATTGCTTCGGCAAACTGTTGGTTTTGTTCCATCAATGCCATTTGTCCACCTGGTTTTAGCTTCATACCATAGTTATAATCATCCAAGTTTCATTCCCAGGAATGATTTATACAGTCTTAGAAGTGTGATAAAAATGCTGGGTTAGGTAATAAGCAGTGCAGCTTGACAAAAACAACTATCCAGTTAAAAAATGTTAAAAGGCTTATGACACAAGCAATATTCTTACAGCATAGCTGCCTGCTAACTTCTAATAAATAACAATACTTGCGAAGGGGTTTAATTTTGAATACGGTTGAGTTTTTAACTTATCTTCGCAGCTTAGATATTCAAGTTTTTATTGATGGTAAAAAGTTTCGCTGCAACGCCCCTGAAGGAATTATTACACCAGAACTGCGTGCAGAAATTCAAGGGCGTAAAGCAGAAATTATTGAATTTTTAGAAGCATCTAATCGTACTAATAACCACAGTTTTAAACCTCTCGTACCTATTTTGCGGTCAGGAAGTCTTCCCCTCTCCTTTGCTCAACAACGGCTGTGGTTTCTTGACCAATTAATTCCTAATAATCCTTTCTATAACATTCCACTAGCACTACATTTAACAGGTTCGCTCAAATTAGCCGCGCTAGAGCAAACTTTTAACGAAATCGTGCAACGACATGAAGCTTTACGCACCACTATTGTTGTACAGAAAGGGCAACCAGTTCAGGTAATTAATCCTACCCTAACAATACCTTTACCAATAATAGATTTACGGCAACTGCCACAAGCCGAACGAGAAATACAAGCACGACGACTCACTACACAAGAAGCTCAACGTCCTTTCAATTTATCAACTGATTCGTTGCTGCAAGTAAAACTGCTGTGGTTGGATGAGACACAATACATCCTGCTGCTAACTATGCACCACATTGTCTCTGATGGTTGGTCTATTGGGGTGCTGATTCAAGAGATAGCAGTACTCTACACAGCCTTTGCCAGCAATCAGCCTTCTCCTCTACCGAAACTTACAATCCAATATGCAGACTTTGCATACTGGCAACGCCAATGGTTGCAAGGGGAAGTATTAAAAAAGCAACTAAGTTACTGGCAGAAGCAATTAGACGGCATTTCTATGCTAAACCTGCCAACCGACAGGCCAAGACTAGCTGTTCAAACTTACCAGGGTGCAAGGCAACCTCTGCAATTATCAAAAAGTTTGAGCAAAGCACTTTTAGCTCTCGGACAACAAGAAGGGGTAACTTTATTCATAACCCTACTAGCAGCATTCCAAGCTTTACTTTACCGCTACACACAACAAGAAGATATTGCAATTGGTTCACCTATTGCCAATCGCAACCGTAGTGAAATTGAAGGATTAATTGGTTTTTTTGTCAATAGCTTAGTACTGCGTACCGATCTATCAGGAAACCCAACTTTTCGGGAACTATTGAGTCGAGTTAAAGAGGTAGCTTTAGGGGCTTATGCTCATCAAGATTTGCCTTTTGAAAAACTCGTAGAAGAACTACATCCAGAGCGTAATTTGAATCAAAATCCCCTATTTCAAGTTGTTTTTGCGCTCCAAAATGCGCCGATGACAGCCTTAGAGTTACCTAGTTTAACTTTAAGTCCGCTACCATTTGAAACGGAAACAACGCGCTTTGATTTGGAGTTTCACTTGTGGGAGCCAAATACTCAAAATGGGTTATGGGCAGATAGCTCAGAAGGAATTAGTGGTTTTGTAATTTATAGCACTGATTTATTCGATGACGTTACTATCACCCGGATGCTAGGACATTTCCAAATATTACTGGAGGGTATAGTTGCAAATCCAGAAGACCGAATTGCACATTTACCACTTTTAAGCGAATCTGAGCTACATCAATTGTTAGTTGAATGGAACAATACCGAGGCAAATTATCCTCAAGATAGGTGTATTCATCAGTTAATTGAGAGCGTAGCAGAGCATAATGGTGAGGCAACTGCACTCGTATTTGGCGATGAGCAACTTAGCTATAAAGAGTTAAATATACGCAGTAATAAAGTTGCACATTATCTAAAAAAGTTAGGAGTTAAAACCGAAGTTTTAGTAGGACTTTGTGTAGAACGCTCTTTTAATATGATAATCGGGATGTTGGGCATACTGAAAGCAGGTGGAGCTTATGTACCTTTAGATCCAAGCTATCCAGCTGAACGTTTAAACTTTATGCTTGAGGATGCTCAAGTCTCAGTTCTATTAACTCATGAAGGATACCTTGAACGCCTGAAAAACTATAATTCACAAATAATCTGTTTAGATAAAGATTGGGAGATTATTTTTCAAGAGATTGAAGATAATCTTACTAGTAAAGTTACAGTAGATAATCTCGCTTATGTCATTTATACCTCTGGCTCAACTGGAAAACCTAAAGGAGTTAAAATTGAACATAGAGGATTGTTAAATTTAGTATTTTGGCATCAAAAAGCATTTGCAGTTTCACCCTTTGACCGAGCAACGCAGATTTCTGGAGTTGCCTTTGACGCTTGCGGTTGGGAAATTTGGCCTTATCTGAGTACTGGGGCAAGCATTTATATTGTAGATGATGAAACCAGGCGATCGCCTGGCTATCTCCGAGATTGGCTAGTATCAAAAGCGATAACAATTTCTTTCATCCCAACACCTTTAGCAGAAAAAGTTCTATTACTAGATTTTCCTCAGAACGCAGCTTTACGAATATTGCTCACAGGTGGAGACAAACTAAATCAATATCCTTTAGCTGGCTATTCTTTTCAAGTATTTAATAATTATGGGCCAACGGAGAACACGGTTGTTACAACTTCTGGTCATGTTTCTGTTAAGAATAAAGATAATTTAGCACCTGTAATTGGTTGTGCGATCGCCAATACAAAAGCTTACATATTAGATAAACATTTACAACCAGTACCTGTTGGCGTTTCGGGAGAATTGTACATAAGTGGTGATGGGTTAGCACGAGGTTATTTAAATCATCCTGAGTTAACTGCTGAATCCTTCATTTATCATTCTTTTACTAATAATTTAAAAGCACGACTTTATAAAACAGGTGATTTAGTTCGCTATCGAGTAGATGGCAACATTGAATTTTTAGGTCGCCTCGACGATCAGATAAAAATTCGTGGCTATCGTATTGAGTTGGGAGAAATTGAAGCGATACTGAGTAAGCATCCAGCAGTGCAGCAAACTGTAGTAATAACTCGTGAGGATGAACAGGAAAAGTGCCTAGTAGCTTATGTAGTACCAAAAACTGAATACAGTAACCAACAGGAGAATTTGCAATTAATGCAATTGCAGGATGAGCAGGTTTTGCAATGGCAGATGTTGTATAACGAAACTTATAATCAATCTACTGATTCAGATCCTACATTCAATTTTGTCGGCTGGAATAGTAGTTACACAAATCAGCCTATTCCAGCAGAGCAGATGCGTGAGTGGGTGGATAACCAAGTCGAGCAGATTTTGGCTTTGCAACCCAAACGAGTGTTAGAAATTGGTTGTGGAACAGGCTTGATTCTATTTAGAATTGCACCTCACTGCACTAAATATTGGGGAACAGACTTTTCCTCAGTTTCACTTAACTGCATTCAGCAACAGCTACAAAAACAAGAAATGCCCCAGGTAACACTGTATCAGCAAATGGCTACTGACTTCGAGAAAGTAGAAACAGCAGCTTTTGATGCAGTAATTCTGAACTCAGTTGTACAATATTTTCCTACTATTGATTATCTGATTAGTGTATTAGAAGGTGCTGTGCAGGCAACTGCTCCAGGTGGCTTTATCTTCATAGGAGATGTACGTAGTTTGCCACTCTTGCAAGCTTTTCATGCGTCAGTCCAACTGTATCAAGCTGAACCTTCCCTTACCTGCTTCGAGTTGCAACAACGGATACAAAGGCAAATATTTCAAGAAACAGAGTTAGTTATTGATCCAGATTTTTTTACTGCAATCAAGCAACGCTTTCCGCAAATTAATCATGTACAAATCCAACTGATCCGAGGTAAGCATCACAATGAGTTAACTGAGTTTCGTTACAATGTGATTCTTCATATTAGTGCCGAAATTGTTAGTAATACTGGAAATTGTTCAGTGCTTAACTGGTCTGAAGATAATCTAACAGCCTCAGCGGTGCGCCAGTTATTAATTGAGAATAAACCAGAAATTTTAAGCATTATCAATGTACCTAATGCGCGGCTGATGTCAGCAATTAAAACAGCAGAATGCCTATCAGACGTAAAAGATTTTAAAACTGTAGGTCAAATACGTAAAGCTTTGCAAGAACTAGAAAATTTCGGAGTAGAGCCAGAAGATTTCTATGCGCTGAACGTACCTTATAGTGTTGAGATTACCTGGTCACATTCAAGTACTGAAGGACATTATGATGTAGTTTTTGTACGGCAAGATGAAGTAGGTAAAAGAACTATTTTTCCCCATAGCACGACTCTCTATCGGCCCTGGCAATCTTACGGAAATAATCCCCTACAAACCAAAGCAGCACGTAAGTTAGTGCCGCAGTTGCAGACTTACATAGCACAAAAACTGCCTGAGTACATGATGCCATCAGGTTTTGTAGTATTGGAGTCTTTACCTCTAACAGCTAATGGTAAAGTCAATCGCCGCGCCTTAAAAGCATTCCATAATGGAATCAAGCCCCAATTGCCTGAAAATTACATCGCACCTCGAACTCCTGTTGAACAAGTGCTGGTGAAAATTTTTGTTGAGGTTTTGGGACTTAAGAGTGTAGGAATTTATGATAATTTCTTTGAATTAGGAGGTCATTCATTACTGGCAACTCAGCTTGTCTCTAGAGTGCGCGACACCTTACACGTGGAGTTGCCTTTGCGTAGCGTATTTGAGGCATCGACAATTGCAGAATTATCTAAGGTGGTGGAAAGCTTTAAAGAAAGCAATGCTCAAAGTCAAGCCCCAGTTTTAGTACCACTATCGCGTGAAAGTCGGCGGATTAAGTTATCTTCCTTAAACGAAAAGAGCGTAAAACTTTAAAAAAAGATGGTTCTTGCGTTACTTTTATGGATAATTAATACTAAAGTGCCAGTTTAATAAACTGCGGAGTCGAAAATTGCTAAAGTTACGAAAGCCCAGAAGTGTTGAATGTTAAAAAACAACTGATAAAAATAGCCCAAAATATAGTATTTTTGGGCGGAGACTTAAAATATATTAGTTTGATTGCGATTGTGGATGGGGTGTTGCTGAAATGGAATAAGTGTTGCACTTTATACGTACTAAAGAGCCATTAATTTCTAGATTAGAGTTTATTATTTATTAATAGTAGTGTACAAACTATTGCACCAAGCATATAAACCATAGACGTGTCAGCATCTTTTAAAAATAGAAGATAAAACATAGAGAACACTACAAAAATAAGTACTGTTATTTTCAACATAAAACCTAACAATTTCAACTATAACTACAAAAAAATACATCAAAAATCTATCTTACGTTTTTTGAAATTTTTGCTTGCAGAAAATAGTTCAATTTCTAATAACATTTAAGACTTTAGCGTGGAGAAATTATTGAATCGCTATTCTTAATATATTTCTCAAGTGATTGTTTAACTGATTGTAATTATGACAGTTTTTTTTGTGGTAGTAACTAATCTAGACAAAAGTACTGATACCAAGTACTTTTTTCTCTCTAAGTTAAATATTGGAGCAAGCGATCGTGCCACTTGCTCAGAAATATGCCATCTCTAGTATTATTTCTTTGATGAATGGGGCGTTACACGCATGTTTTTGCACCCAGCAAGAGCAATAAGAAACATCTCTAAGTTCTAAATAGTGCCGAAAGTAACACCCTGTTTTTTGAGCCACTGACGGTATGCAATAGAATAGCGATCGCTCGGTAAATGTCAATACGGTTCAGTTAAGCCTAAAACTCTTTGTAAAAGTCAATTTTTTTAACGTAGACGCAAAGCGGCTTGCCGCAGGCTACCGCCAAGGACGCCAAGAGAAGAAAGAAATGCTTAACTGAACTGTATTACGGTAAATGTACTTCTGCTTGCAAATCCAAAGGTAAGCGTCGGGGTTGCTGGGACTCGACAATGGCTATATCTTGGCTAGCAACAAGATATTTGAATATCTACATACGCTTCCACTTTTACTTCACGGACACTGTTTACCATTAACCAATATTGGGGCATGCACTCATCTTCATCGACTGGCGTAATTGTATAGAAGATATTTGGTAGTTAAACTACCTTGCTGTACGAAGTGATTAAATCAGATTATTTGGCGGAATTAACCACGAATCCTGACATACTGTTCAATGGAGTTGCGACAGAGTTGGATAGTCTGTGTAGCCATATTCACTACCACCATAGAACGTCCTGACATCACCTTCGCTCAGAGGGGCATTGAGTCGTAGCCGCTCCACTAAGTCAGGGTTAGAGATGAATGGTCGCCCGAAAACTATGGCATCAGCCCGCCCGCTTGTAATTGCTTCATCACCCTGTTGTCGATCAAAACCACCCACAGCCAGCAGTGTTCCTTGGTAAACGGTACGTAGAAGATCAATGGGGTTGAAGTTCGGTGCAGTTCCTCTGGCATAACCTTGGTTATACCCAACGTGCAAGTATGCCAAACCGAGTGGACTAAGTGCTTTTGCAACATAAGTGTAAGTTTCAGCAGGATTGTCATCGAATGTATCGTTGACTGTGAAGCCGGGGGCAATCTTGACTCCAATCCGCTCTGCTCCCCGAACCCGACAGAGAGCATTGACCACTTCGAGCGTAAAGCGAGTTCGATTCTCCAATGTGCCACCATAGGCATCGGTGCGTTGATTGGAGCCACTGACTTGGAACTGGTTGGGTAGGTATCCAGTTGCTGCATGAAGTTCCACACCATCAAAACCTGCTTCAATAGAAAGTTCCGCGGCTCTGCGGAACTCCTCTACGATTTCGGGTATTTCCTCCAACTCTAACGGACGGGGTATCTCGAAAGGGACTTTGCCATCCCAAACGTGAACTTCTTCGGACACCACCGGGACAGCCGAAGGGGCGATCGGTCGGGCATGGTTAGGTAATAGGGAGGAGTGTGACACCCGTCCAGCGTGCATCAGTTGCACAAATATCCGACCCCCAGCAGCATGAACTGCATCTGTCACTTTTCGCCAGCCTACAACCTGCTCCTGGTTGTGCAGCCCAGGACAGGTTGTGTAACCCCGCCCCATTGGAGAAGGATGCGTTCCTTCGGTAATAATGAGTCCCGCCGAAGCTCTTTGGGTGTAGTATTCGACCATTATCGGGGTAGGTACACAGTCAGTAGTAGCTCGAAGACGGGACATGGGAGACATGATGATGCGGTTGGTCAGGTCAAGCGAACCTAGTCTAACTGGCGTGAACAGTCCTGATTTTTCTGGCATTAGTATTTTCCTTTTCTAGAACCAGTGCAATACCTGCGGCGATAAACTACACCCTATCGACAACCTCAAAATACTGCCCTACAGATAATTTCAAGATAACTGAATTAGGAACGCTGACAAATTGCACATTTGCGTTCTTGATGGATTATGAACAATAATTGTACATAAATTAGGGACTTTTAGGAAAAAAATATCCTATTATAGGGTTATAGGGGCGCAAATCGTGCGCCCCTATAAATGTACGAATCATTTTAAGCGCTCTAGTAAACGATCGCCTACTCGCAATGAATTGGCGATAATGGTCAGCGTGGGATTGACTGCGGAACTGGATGGAAAGAAGCTGCCATCGACAACATAGAGATTATCCACGTCATGGGTACGGCAATTAAGATCCAGTACAGAGGTCTTTGGGTCTTCTCCAAAAAGACAAGTACCGCATTGATGACCAACTGATTGCAGTGGCATCATGTTGCGCGGATAGAGGCTAAATGGAATGCAGTGTTCTGCCCGATCGACCTGCTTGAGAACACCTACCCAGCGTTTAGCTAGGCGATCGCTTGCTTCTAAATTGTTGGGTTTATAGTTTAAGTAAAGGCGCTCTTTTTCTACCCGCACGCGATTCTCAGGATCGGGTAAGTCTTCTGTTTGCAACCACCAGCCAACTGTATGATCGGCAACTGTTTTCAGTTCTGCCCCTGGTCGCAGCCTTAATAGTGGAGCCATAAGTGCGGGAACTTCGGCGGGTAGCATATCTGCCAATACGTTGCCAGTATTTTGTACCAAGCCCATTGGGTAGGGAAAATCAGATTCGCCCCAATAAAAATCACTAATGGCGATCGTTTTTTGATAAACAGAAGGATTGAGTTTTGTATTTAGTTGCACCATTGCCATAGAAATATGCTTCATCAGGTTGCGCCCCACCCGATCGGAACTGTTTGCTAATCCGTTGGGATGTTGGTCATTGTGCGATCGCAATAACAATGCTGCTGAGTTAATCGCGCCACAAGCAACTACAACAATATCACCTGTAAAGAATTGAGTTTCGCCGCCAATCTCAGCTTCTACGCGGGTAACTTCTCGACCAGAGGGACTTGTATGTAACCGTGTGACTTTGGCTTCAGTCAGTAAAGTAATGTTTTCATTATGGCGAATGTGTTGAATACAGTTAACTTCAGCATCAGCTTTACCTTGAGTTAAGCAAGGAAAGCCATCGCAGGTATTACAACGAATACAGTTGCCCAGACTTTTATCTACTTCATTAAGTTTCAATCCCAACGGCAGATTAAAGGGATGCAAACCAGCTTCCCTCAGACTGTTAACAAGTTCCTGCATTCGGGGTTCATGGTGTACGGGAGGATGAGGATAAGGTAGACTCCTCGCTGCCTCAGTGGGATCGATACCTCCTTGACCGTGGACATCATAAAGCTGCTCTGCTTGCGTGTAGTACGGTTCAAAGTCGCGGTATTTTAATGGCCATGCTGGTGAAATACCGTCCTTGTGTTCCACTTGCTCAAAATCGCGTTCCCGTAATCGCAACAATGCTGCACCATAAACTTTAGTATTACCACCAACGCAATAGTTCGTTGCTGGACGAAAGGGTTTATGGTTTACGTCGTACCACTGCTCTGGAGTGTGATACCGTTCTTTTTGGTAAACTTCCAGCGCACTCCAGTTTTCCTTTTCTCGCGGTAAAAATTTACCCCGTTCCAAAATTAAAATTTTCTTGCCACTGAGTGCAAGATGATAGGCTAAAGTGCCACCACCCGCCCCAGTGCCGATGATAATCGCATCATAATGAGTGTTGCTTGTCATGATTGTTCTCCGGGAATTGGCAGAGAGTCACTCAAATCGATTTTGCCGTGACGATTGTAGTCACAGCGAAAAATACAACGTTTGTGATTGTTGTGATGCAATTTTGCACACTTGACGGCGCGTTTGCCAAATAGATATTGATATACTCCTGATGCCAGAAACATCCCCGCAGGTGGCACAATTACATATAGCCAAAATGCTGTCCAAATGTGGGCAGGTAAAGCAGAAGCTAGGCTGCGGGCAGGGTTCATGCCAAAGCCAGATAGAGGAGCTTCAAAAAAAACGTAAAGCATTACCAGAAATCCGGCAAATAGCCCTGTAAAGCGACTGAGTTTCTGATTGTTACTACTTATCAGCACGGTCATCATCATTACGAATGCAATGACTAGTTCGCCCAATACAGCCACAACCCAACCTGATTTTCCTGGTACGGTAACGATATAGTTCACAGGCACTTTGGTGAACACCTGACCCAGCAATAATGCCACCAAATAAACCCCAAATAACCCGCCCAAACATTGAAACAGAATGTAAAAAATAGCATCCTGACGTTTGACTTTTCCCAGACGATAGAATGTGAGCGTGACAGCAGGATTCATGTGTGCGCCGGATTGCTTGCCACAAGGAGAATAAATAAGAGTAATTGCTGTCAAACCCATGACCACACCAATTAAAAACCGACGCAAATCGCCATTGGGAATTGCTTGATGAATCGGGGAACCAGGATACTGAAATAGACAGGTGAATACTCCCGCAGCAATCAGAAATAATCCCAGTTGTGCTGCTTCCATTAAGTATTCTGGTAAATGCTTTCTAAATGTTTCCATGCTGCTCTTGCGCTCGGTGTTCAGCATTTTGGAGAATTAGCGCGGCGACTAATCCTGTCCAGCCTGTTTGATGACTGGCTCCAATACCCGCCCCGTTATCTCCATGAAAGTATTCGTGGAATAAAATATAGTTACGCCAATGAGGATCGGATTGAAATATTTCCAGACCGCCATATACCGGACGACGACCGGCAGGATCTTGCTCAAAGATCGCAACTAGGCGATGAGAAAGGGCGATCGCTACTTCCTTTAATGTCATTTCTTCCCCGGAACCTGTGGGATATTCCACCTTCAAGCTATCTCCGAAGTAATCATAAAACCTCCACAGTGATTCAATAATTAAGTAGTTTACCGGAAACCAAATCGGGCCACGCCAGTTAGAGTTACCGCCAAACAAACCTGTGGTAGATTCGGCGGGTTCGTAACGAACGCAGTAATCATGTTCACCTTGATGTAAAACATAAGGATCTTTGAGGTGATGTTTTGAAATAGCGCGAATTCCGTAATCACTCAAGAATTCATTCTCGTCGAGCATCCGTTGCAGAATACGTTGTAACTTTGTCTTGTAAGCGATCGCTAATAACCTTCTCGCACCTACCCCCGGTGTTTCCATACAGGCGACATTATCTTTTAAATCTGGGCGATTACGTATGAACCATTCCATCCGACGCTTGAAGCCTGGAAAACGCTCTAAAGTTTCTAATTCCAGCACTGTGACAGCGTGAAGGGGAATTAACCCAACCATTGAGCGCACTTTGACGGGAAATTGCCGTCCATCGGGTAAATGCAGAGCATCGTAGTAAAAGCCGTCTTCTTCATTCCACAGCGAAATCTCTGCATTTCCAATACCGTCAATGGCATCGGCAATGTAGAGAAAATGCTCGAAGAACTTGCTGGCAATGTCTTCGTAGGTAGAATCTTCTTTGGCGAGTTCCAGTGCGATCTCTAGCATATTTAAACAGTACATTCCCATCCAGCTTGTACCATCTGCTTGATTGAGATGGCCGCCTGTAGGTAGTTCATTGCTGCGGTCAAATACCCCTATGTTGTCCAGCCCCAAAAATCCACCCTGAAATACGTTCTTACCTTCTATATCTTTGCGATTTACCCACCAAGTAAAATTCAGCAACAGTTTGTGAAAGACCTTTTCCAGAAAAGCGCGATCAGCTTTTTTGCAAGACTTCTGCTCGATTTGATAAACCCGCAAAGCTGCCCACGCCTGCACGGGTGGATTAACATCACCAAATGCCCATTCGTAAGCAGGTAATTGACCGTTGGGCTGCATATACCATTCGCGTGTCAGGCGGTCAAGCTGCAACTTGGCAAAACTTGGATCGATGACAGCTAGGGGAATCAAATGAAATGCTAGATCCCAAGCAGCAAACCAAGGGTATTCCCATTTGTCTGGCATCGAGAGGATATCTTCACTAAATAGAGAAATCCACTCATGGTTGCGTCCAGCCTGTCGTTCTGGTGGAGGTGGCGGTTGTTGGGGATCGCCCTTGAGCCAGTCATGGACGACATAGTTATAATACTGCTTGCTCCATAGCAAGCCGGCAAAGGCTTGGCGCTGAATATTGCGCTCATCTTCTGACACGGGAAAGGGAGAAATGCCCTGATAAAATTCATCAGCTTCGGCAATGCGTGTCTGGAAAATTGTGTCAAAATCTTTGCCAAAAGGCTCTGTCAGAGTTTGCACATCACTCAACCGCAATAGCACAACTTTAGTTTCACCTGGATTGATAGTTAATTTGTAGTGAGAGGCAAACTTTGTACCTATACGTTTGGAATTGACGGCTGCTGTTTTCCCATTTACAACATACTCATTAATGCCATCTTTGACATAAGGTGAGTCATTGGTGGAACCAAATAATCGTTCGTAATTGGTTTCGTTGTCAGTAAACAGAAGTTCTGTATCTCCTTGGCAGTAAAGCCAGCGAGTTCCCAGGTAAGAATTCTCGGCTTCAATTAAACTGAAGTTGGAATCTGAGCTAACCACTTTCATAAAAGGTTTCTCAATTTCGGGATTCCAAGCCCAGATATTCCGAAACCAGAGTGTTGGCAGTAGATGGAGTGTGCTGGCTTGTGAACTGCGATTAGCGATCGCAATTTTAATTAAAATATCTTCCGGTGCGGCTTTGGCATACTCGATAAAAACATCAAAATAACGGTTCTCGGCAAAGATCCCCGTATCAAGTAGCTCAAACTCCGGCTCAAATTTACTTCGGCGCTGATTTTCTTGTAATAGTTGCGTGTAAGGAAATGCTTGTTGGGGATACTTGTACAAGCACTTCATGTAGGAATGGGTGGGCGTATTGTCAAGATAAAAGTAATACTCTTTAACATCTTCACCGTGATTACCTTCTGTGCCCGTTAGCCCAAACAGTCGTTCTTTGAGAATGGGATCGTTGCCATTCCACAAGGCGATCGCAAAACACAAACGTTGCCGACTATCAGAAATACCAGCAATGCCATCTTCGCCCCAACGGTAAACACGCGATCGGGCATGATCGTGAGGAAAATAATCCCAAGCAGAACCGTTGCGGCTGTAATCCTCCCGTACCGTACCCCATTGGCGATCGCTGAGATAAGGCCCCCAGCGTTTCCAGTAGGCAACACGTTCTTGATCCTGCTGCAATCTTACTTCTTCTGGAGTCACGTCGCTTCGCTCCGAATTAAAAATTAAAAATAGGTATGGGGAATGAGCTTTTGAACTCCATTAAAGAGTCTTTGAACTCCATTAATGAGGCTTTGAACTCCATTAAAGAGTCTTTGAACTCCGTTAATGAGGCTTTGAACTCCGTTAATGAGGCTTTGAACTCCATTAATGAGGCTTTGAACTCCATTAATGAGGCTTTGAACTCCATTAATGAGTCATTGAACTCCGTTAATGAGGCTTTGAACTCCGTTAATGAGGCTTTGAACTCCATTAATGAGGCTTTGAACTCCATTAATGAGGCTTTGAACTCCATTAATGAGTCATTGAACTCCGTTAATGAGGCTTTGAACTCCGTTAATGAGGCTTTGAACTCCATTAATGAGCTTTCATGAACTCCACTCCTCTGTCTCAGTATCCATGCTCACCTTCATCCTTGAACCAAGCTAGTTAAGCGAAAACCATTTCGCTAAGGGCGTATCGCACCAGATAGTTGTTAGAACTATATTTCTACAAGAGAGTATGTTGGTCAACTCTAGTATCTTTAAGGGAAATTATTTCAACTGTGCGGAATCCGAGTACCGCTAAGAGATTATTTTCGGGCAGTTTGACGGGAGCAGGTTGATCGCCGTGACCTGGAGCGGGGAGGGGATAAGCAGTCGCCGCAGCAGTGTGGAAGCGAATATTGCCTTCGCTATGCTCAATCACTTGATGGATGTGTCCCGTTAACACTGTTACCGATGCAAAACGAGATAGCAGTGAAAGCAACTTTGCCGAATCGGCAGTTGCCCATCCCCATTTGGGATAAAGGTCATACAGGGGAATATGGCTGAAAATAACTAAAGGCTTATCCTGTTTCTGCGCTGCTAAATCTTTTGCCCGGTAGTCCAACTGCGCCTGACCCAGTTTACCCGTACCGGTTGCCCCAAAGTCTAGTACATTAGTTAAGGAGACAAAGTGTATTCCCGCCTGATCCCAAACCTGTAAGCCTTCTTTAACATCCTTTCGGTTAAAGGCTTCTTCGTAGGCTTTGCCGCGATCGCCAATTGTATCGTGTTCCCCTGGTAGAGTAAACAGTGGGACTTTCAATTGAGAAAGCAGTTGTTTGGCCTGATCAAATTCTTCTGGTTTAGACAAATGGGAGATGTCTCCAGTGTGAATGACAAAGGCGGGTGGAGTGGGTAAAGCATTGATTGCATTGATCGTTTTCTGGAGCGTATCGGTTACATGTTCATTTGCAGGTTTTTTGAAACCGATGTGCGTATCGCTAATTTGAACGAAGGAAAACGGTAAAGCCGTGGATGATTTTTGAGCATTTGGTTCTCCTACCTGACAGGCAGTTAATAAGCCATTTCCGCCAACAGTCCACACAATGCCGAGTCCTGTCCAGCCTACGTGTTCAATAAATTTTCTGCGTTGCATTGGTATTCCTCTGGTTAATTTTTCTCTTGTGTTACCGTCAACGTCCCTTTCATAAAGGGATGAACTGAGCAAATATAGGGATAGATACCCGGTTTAGTAGCGCTGTAGTTCCAGGTTTGATTGGTATCTAGTGCTTTAGAGTTGAAAGTACCATCCGTAGCCGTAGCCGTGTGGGGTTCTTCATCGACATTGATAAATTGAACAGTTTTACCAACAGCGATCGCCAAATTTGCTGGCTCAAATTTGAAATTACGAATTTTGACCGTAGCATCGGCAGTTTGTTGGCTAGTTTGGGGTTGGGACTTAGGGTTATCTTTCATCACCATTGGTTGGCTAGTCGTTGCCTTATGGTTCGGACTACAGGATGACAACGACAACAGGATTACCAAGAAGGCACTGGCGATCGCTATGAAAAAATAAGAAATGTATTTCATCAGCGTCCTCCCATTCGCTTTGGTTGATAACGAAACAGTCCTGTCAGCGAGAGTCCGGTAGCCACTAAGCCAATCAGACCTAGCCCATTCAAAACTGGCACAATGGCAGCGTGGTGTATGGAGTGGCGCTGAAAGTGTTGCAAAGCCAGCCGGAAGCAGAAGACCTGACTCAGGAAATTTTTCTATCGTTATGGCAGCGCCCGGTTGACTCTACTAAACACGGTCATTTGATGCGCTACCTAATTGTCATGACTCGATCGCGGGCGATTGACAAACTGCGATCGCACAGTCGCACCCTTAATTTGGTGCAACGTTGGGGGCAGAACGTCACTGCTGCACCCCCCGCCCATACTCCGGTTGAGCAGGCTGTTTTCAATGAGCGATCGCAGCAAGTGCGGCAGGCATTAGCTCAACTTTCCGTTCAGCAACGGCAGGTGATCGAACTGGCCTATGATGCCGGACTAAGCCAATCAGAAATTGCCCAACAACTGCATAAACCCCTGGGAAGCGTCAAAAGCTGGACTCGCCAGGGACTCCTGAAACTGAAGCAACTTTTACGGGACTCAATTGACTAAGGTTATGACTGAACCTCTCACCCCTCAAGCAATCGAAACCTTAGCAGCAGGCTATGTAGTGGGCGACCTTGATCGCACTGAAGTCGCAGCTTTCGAGCAACTGCTGATAGAAAATCCGGCATTGGTGGCACAAGTGAATCAGTTGCGAGAGGTCTTAGACCAGGTGGCTTGTGACTTAAACAGCGTTGAACCCCCTCCCCATCTCCGGTCTGTCATCCTGGCAACGGCTACTACCACTCAACTGACCTCCCGACACAAACAGCCTCGGCTCTGGTATACCGTCATGGGTAGTGTCGCGGCACTCCTGATTCTGTGTTTAGGAGTAGATAACTATCGCTTGCGACAAGATTTGGGCATGGCTCAAAACATTAATACCTTACTGCAACAGTCCCAGACGCAACTTTTCTCTCTCAAGGCTGTGAATGCGTCAAATACTGCTGCGGGTAGCTTTGTTGTGAATTTAGGACAACGACAGGGAATTCTAGTCGTGCAAAATCTGGTGGCTCCACCCACAGGTAAGGTCTATCGACTTTGGGCGATCGCTGATGGCGAAAAAATTCCCTGTGGCACTGTGAAAATTAATCCCCAGGGAAAGGTGCTAGATAAATTTTGGATGCCTGCCGACTTTTATGACACAGGTATCTCTGGGTTATTCGTGACGTTGGAATCGTCTGAAACTAGCCGTTATCCAACCGGAGCTATTGTAATGCAGACTAACTCATCGACCAAGATATAACCTCAGCAACGTGTTTTTCAGAAATGGAAACATTCAGATAATTTTTGATAACGTGAGCCTAATTTACTTAATAACTCCAAGTATATTGAAATAGACCTTTTATCCCAAACAACGCTAATCATTAACAGATTAATACACCCCCAATTAGTCCGGTCAATCACTACATAAATAACTTCATTTCAGGGAAAATATATCTTTAACCAGCTTTTAATAATTGGAAACCAAATTTTTTCAATATTTATGTAATTTAAAGATTTTTATCTTTAAATTATTTTTATTCTACTTTCAAAAAATATGGGGATAGGTCAAGCAGTAGCTAGTGCTTCAATGCTAACAGTTTTAATAGATTGCAATAAATTTATCAGGATTTTTAGTAATAAATATTCTGCACGTCCCAATTCTCGCTTGAGGTTTGTTTCGTTAGAATTCTGACAATATTATCATTAAATAGAGCTTGTTGCGAATGAATGCTCTTTTTATTTTACCACAAATTGCTACACTCTTTGTAATATAAGCATTATAGACCATTTTGTCTCCCCGCAAGATCCAATACACAGTGCTTTTAAATCCATTGAAAAACTACTGGAAATTTCTAAAATTAATTCAATTTTCTCCCCTAATTTTACCCGATTGCTCTCTATATTCATAAACACAAGGGCAGAGAACATTGCCCAAGACACATATCAAAATCAGGAAAAAACAATGAAAACTGTAGAAGCTAGTCAACCTAAAACATTGAAGAAATTTGTGATTCGTGAAGTTGAAACTCTGAAAACTACCGCTGCTGCCGCTTATGTCTGCTGGATATGCAGTAGTTGTTGGTAATTTCTAGAATTAATTCAAATATCTCCCCTAGTTTTACCCGATTGTTATTTATATTCATCAACATAAGGGTAGAGAACATTGTCCAAAACAAACATGAAACTCTGGAAAAAATAATGAAACCTGTAGAAGCTAGTCAACCTAAAACATTGAAGAAATTTGTGATTCGTGAAGTTGAAACTCTGAAAACTACCGCTGCTGCCGCTTATGTCTGCTGGATATGCAGTAGTTGTTGGTAATTTCTAGAATTAATTCAAATATCTCCCCTAGTTTTACCCGATTGTTATTTATATTCATCAACATAAGGGTAGAGAACATTGTCCAAAACAAACATGAAACTCTGGAAAAAATAATGAAACCTGTAGAAGCTAGTCAACCTAAAACATTGAAGAAATTTGTGATTCGTGAAGTTGAAACTCTGAAAACTACTGCTGCTACCGCTTATGTCTGCTGGATATGCAGTAGTTGTTGGTAAGCTAAAACAATCAATGAACTATTGAATTTCAACTTGACATTGTAAGTAGTTCATTGAGCTAGCTACACCTGAAATTAGTGGGGGATTGCAATCCCCCACTAATTAATAAATATTTTTTATCTTATGCATTCTCCTTTAGGCGTTTCCATAAGGGGATGTGCAGAGGCGCAGAGAAATAAAGAGTTGAAAATTAGGAGTTTTGTAACAACAAGTCTATTGATTGTGACTCCGGAATTCAGAATTATTACAACATTAAATTAGGAAGGAAACTTGACGTGACCAGATATCCTACCGACGCTCTGGTTTCTATTTATCCATTTACTCGCCAACCTGAAGGAGATGAATTCATTATTGGTAGAGTAGATACTAATATTTTTCTAGCATTGCCTTCTGATGCAATAGAGTTACTAGACTATTTGGCTGCTGGCAAAACCATCGGACAGGCACAATGGCTTTACGAGCAAAAGTATAATGAAGTACCAGATATTGAAGGTCTGCTAGAAGTTTTAGAAGAAAACGATTTTGTTAATATTCTATGTGCAAAACAAACAATTTTTACAACACATACTAAGCAACCGAAGCAAATAAATCACTTCACTTGGATTTCTCAATCTTTTGCCAAACTTTTATTTAGTAATAAGGTATTAATTTGTTGTGGATTAATCGTACTTCTGGCTTTATTTGCTGTTTATTTTAAGCCGATAATTTTGCCTAGTTATCAAGCTTTTGTCTTTAGCAAAAATGTCACAATGATGGCATTAGTTTTAACTGGAATTAATGTTATTGCAGTGTTTCTGCATGAGATGGCTCATTTATTGGCTGCTAAAGCAGTAGGTGTTTATTGTCAATTAAGACTTAGCAATCGCCTTTGGATACTCGTAGCAGAAACAGATATGACGGGGATATGGGGTGTTCCTCGAAATCAGCGATATTTACCTTTTATTGCAGGCCCTTTACTAGATATTGTATCAGCTTCTATCTTGCTACTGGTTTTGTTTGCCGAACAACAAAAATGGCTAGCGATCGCTCCTATTGTTTTGCAATTAATGCAAGCGATCGCTTTGAGTTATCTCCTAGCTATACTTTGGCAATGCTATTTCTTTGTTCGGACTGATTTTTATTACGTAATTGCCAACTTTTTTAGATGTAGAAGTCTGATGAAGGATACAAAGGTTTTCGTACAAAACCAAATATTGCGATTATTCAGATTTTCTCATACTACTGACCAATCATCTATTCCTAAAGGCGAAATGCGAGTGATTCGCTGTTACGCTCTTATCTACGTTCTAGGTAACATAGCTGCATTTTGGTCGCTGTTCTTCATCGGTATTCCAACTATGTGGAATTATGCTTCCCTACTTTTAGGCACGTTGAGTGCAGGGTATGAATCTAATCCTTATGCCTTCACCGATGCCTTAATAATGGGATTGCTGGTTTTTGGAATTCAAGGTATTGGTATTTTCCTTTGGATTAATAATTTACGTCATACTAAAAGGAGATAATTATGAAGCGCCACAATACTCACGAAAAGACTATTTTACAACAGCCAGAAATTGGTAAAGTAATTTTACTAGAGGCAGAATCCGGTAGTTCCAGGTTAGAAATTTTGCAGCAATGGTTACAGGTAGGTGAAGAAAATAAAGCAAAAACTTGGCTGCTATCATTTAATAGCCAACAAGATGGATTATGGGCTGGATTAAATGAATGGCTAAATCAAATTTTACCAGATATTCAAGCAAAAGCACCACATTTAATTACTAAACATAGCTATGAATTAGCAATGATTTTGCCTGCTTTAAGGCGTCAAATATCGGTACGAAACCCGAATTTAACAGACAGTTCCATTGATGATGAAAGGGTACGTAATTATCCTTTGGATCGAGCTTATAGGATAGTACATGGTGTCATCGATTTACTCGATTCCTGGTATGATTACACCGATGGTTCTCCTTGGCTAATTGCTTGTAATGATTATGAGCAAGCAGGGTTTTTGGTACGTCGGTTTTTTGCTGAACTGATTCGTCGTCGGGGACAAAAACTAAAGTTAAGTTTACTCTTCGCTACTGCTCCTAATACTGGTGAAACTGCGATCGCTCACTTAAACCAGAAGTTTTTGGCACAAAAGATTAGCTTGCAATTACCAGCAGAACCAGAAGTAGTAATTGAAGAACAGAAAATGTCCCAACTGGCACAAAAGTTGGAAGAACAAATTGCCAGAGATGCTATTGAACTTGAAATTCACGGGCCGCGGCTGGTTTCCTATTGGTTAAAAAGCGACCAACCTGAAAAAGCATTGATTTGCCAAGCAAGACTTTTAGGAATTTATAACCATCAAGGTTTTTATGAAGATGCATTAGTCTACTGTGAATCTGTCGCTACTCAACTTGACCATCTTTGTGGAACAGACAACAACATGCGATGGAATATGGTTGGGAATCTTTTTAATTGCTACGCAACAACAAAAAATATTGCCAAGGCATATCAAATAGTTCAAGAAGAAGCTCTCCTCAAACTTGATGCACCAGCACAGTTAGTTCGAGCTTATTACATAATGGCAATGTTCCATACTCGCTTTCTGCCGGAACACGACCACGCTTTAGCTGAAGATTATCTCAATCGCAGTCTGAGCATTTTAGCAGACCCAACTTCGGATATTCCAGCTGATGATAGACATTTTATGGCAGCTTTCGATATGAACGGTTTAGCACTTGTTAAACACCGTCAAGGTGTTCCTCAAGAAGCGATCGCACTTTGTAAGTCGGCAATTGAAGAATTCAAAAATAATTTGAGTGAAGGTAAACATCGATTGCATCGCTCAGTTTTGGACTATAACATTGCTCAAGTATATGCAGCAATGGGCGAATTAGAAGAAGCTGTGATTTATTTTACTGCTGCGATCGCTGCCGATCCAAACTACTCAGAGTACTACAACGATCGCGGTAATGCTTACCAACGCATGGGTCATTTAGAAAATGCTTTGGACGATTATCACCAGGCTATTGAACTTAGTCCGCCATACTATGAAGTCTGGATGAATATGGGACATTGCTATTACTTAAAAGGTCTGATCGAGGAAGCTATCAAAGCTTATTCGGTTGCTCTTGATTTACAGCCTACTCAGACTCCAGTATTAATTGCTCGCGCCCAAGTATTTGAAGCATGTGGACATCTAGAAGAAGCCTTATTAGATTATAATGCAGCACTTGATTTAAATTCACAGCAACCTTTCTTATTAGCAAATCGGGCTACACTTCACTACGAACTCGGACAACTATCAGAAGCTTTGAGTGATTTATCAGCTGCGATCGCCTTATCACCAGACAATCCAGACTTATATCAAAATCGGGCGATCGTATTAATTAGTTTAGGTCAGTCTGATGCTGCATCTGCCGACCTCCAGACTTATCTTCGGCTGAATCCCAATGCAACAGATCGTGCTGAAGTAGAAGAAAGTTTATCTAGTCTGAGCAAGGGATAACTATCAAATTCTTCTGATGAGATTCAGAATATTATTTGCTCGGAATTGATGGAGCAATGTCTACGATATCGCTCCATAATATTATAAATACAATTGTCAGTCTATGGGAATGCTGCAACTTAAAATCTTCATCACTTTGCCTGGTTCAGAAGCACGTAAAAATACACGTGCAACTGGATGATTTTTCCGAACCACCTCTTGTAATAGCTCTAACAAACGCTGCTGCTCCAGGTAGTTCAGTTTCAAGGACAAAGGGCTATGATGCTTATTTTATCTGCATCCTAGCCCTTTTTGTCCCCCCGTAAGGACAAAACCTCGATAAGAATTACGTAAACAACTGCAAACTTCTTAATTGGCAACTGTTTCCGCTTTTCTTAGTACCATTTGTCTTTAGGCTACAGTGACTCCTAGCGTATAAGAACCAGGGTCAAAAAAGCCAGAACTGAAAGTTCCGCCATTTTGCGGGAAGTAATCATAATCACTTACTGAAATGGAGTAAGTACCTGCCCCTAGTGAAGCGGTGATTGATTGAGAAGTACTGGAACTCTGTAAGTTCCCAGCACTATTAAATAGGCCGAGAACTGGAAAGTTACCACTGTAATTCGGCGTGCTAATAGTCACAGTTCCTGGGTTGGCTAAAGAAAATGTGAAAAAGTCGAAATCAGGATTGTTCCCTGGAAGTCTTGCCAGTTGAGCAGAGGTATTAACTTCTGAACCTGATGTTAAAGTACCTAGCTTCTCAGCAGTGGCTAGTGTGTTGTTTGTCCCTTGTCCAGCATCTTCTTTCTCGTAGAACAGGAAGTCGTCACTATCAAGCTTCAGAGGCGATGCTTGCACAACACCAATGAGTTCATCTAGCTCTCCTGAGTTGTCCAGAAATACCCTTGTATCCGGTCCCACAGTCTGCAAGCGATAGTCTGCCAGTGTTCCTTTGAGCTGGATTGTATCTTCGTTGGAGTTGAAGCCAGTGATGGTAGCGTAGTCTGCCAAACCACTACTTCCATTGTTGTTATCGTCATAGAAGACATTAGTAGCATCTCCAAGTAAGAACTGATCTTCCCCAGGTCCTCCAGTTAGGGTATCAACCTCCCCTAATCCAGGAGAATCAGAACCGTTAGTATCAACGCCTATGAGGACATCATTTCCAGGCCCTCCAAGGAGAGTGTCATTGCCGACCCCGCCACGGAGGGTGTCATCGCCTTCTCCTCCTTCGATTTGGTCATTGCCAGCCCCGCCAAACAGGCTGTCATTCCCATCCTCGCCCAAAACGAGGTCATTACCTTCCTGACCATCAAGAAAGTCATTGCCATCTCCACCAAGCAAGGTGTCATTGCCGCCTCTGCCAAAGAGGGTATCACTGCTGCTTCCTCCAATCAGGGAGTCGCTAAAACTAGAACCAAAGACTTGCTCGATATTGAACAGGACATCACTCCCATCTCCCCCACTGGCAGTTCCAGTGCCAAGGTCAACGGTGACTCCGGCAGTGGCATTTAAATAATCAGCAGTATTAATGCCAGTCCCACCAAAGAGTTGGTCATCCCCGCCTCCACCTTGGAGTTGGTCGTCGCCGTCCCCACCAAGCAGAATGTCATTGCCGCTGCCGCCTAGCAGGGTATCATTGCCTTCTCTACTAATGAGAGTGTCACTCCCGTCCTCACCATTGAGAAGGTCATTGCCAGCCCCACCAAGCAGGATGTCAATGCCGCTACCGCCAAGCAGAGAGTCATTGCCGTACCCGCCATTGATAAAGTCGTCGTTAGCCCCGCCAAGGAGGGTGTCATTGCCGTTATCGCCAAAGAGGCGGTCATTACCAGCCTCACCATTGACAAAGTCATTCCCGTCCCCACCACTGAGGAAGAAGTCATTGCCAGCTCCGCCAAGGATGGTGTCATTGAACCTAGAACCAACGATTCTTTCAATCTCCAACAGGACATCATTCCTGCCCTGCCCTGTAGCGGTTCCAGTGGCAAGGTTAATCGTGACTCCGGCAGTGGCACTGAAATAATCAGCAGTATCAACACCAGCTCCACCCAAGAGTTGGTTATTGCCAGTCCCACCACGCAAGGTGTCATCGCCAGCCCCACCACGGACAATATCGTTGCCTTCCTCGCCATCAAGCAGGTCATTGCCAACTCCACCATCAAGCAGGTCATTGCCACCTCTACCAAAGAGGGTGTCATTACCGCGCCCGCCAGTTAGAATGTCGCTGAAACCAGAACCAAAGACTTCTTCGATATTAAATAGGACATCATTCCCAGCCCCTCCACTGGCAGTTCCAGTCGCTAGGTTAACGGTGACACCAGCAGTGGTATTTGAATAGTCAGCAGTATCATTGCCAGTCCCACCAAAGATTTTGTCATCCCCGTCCCCTGCTTCGAGTCGGTCATTGCCAGCCCCGCCAAGGAGGGTGTCATCGCCAGCCTGACCAATCAAGTTGTCATTGCCATCCTCCCCATCAATCTGGTCATCGCCAGCCCCGCCATTGAGCGTGTCAACCCCTTCCCCGCCAAAGAGTTGGTCTTTACCGTCTTCTCCAGCAAGTCGGTCATTTCCGTCCCCGCCTTCGAGAAGGTCATTGCCAGATCCACCAAGGAAAGCATCATTACCGAACCCACCAAGCAGGGTGTCGTCACCGCCTTTGCCAAGGAGTTGATCGTCATCCTCCTCGCCATCAAGCAGGTCATTGCCAGATCCACCAAGGAGGACATCATCGCCCAACCCACCAAGCAGGGTGTTCTCGCCGTCCTCACCATTGAGAAGGTCATTGCCGTCCTCGCCATTAAGCGAGTCATTGCCAGCCCCACCCAAGAGGTCATCATTGCCGCCCCGACCAAAGAGGTTATCATCACCGCCCTGACCAAGGATAGCGTCATTCTCAAACGTGCCAATCAGAGTGTTATTCTGGTTGTCTCCAATAATGTCTGCCATATCAATCGCCTCGGTTATAAGTTTGATTCAGAGATATTCGCTGGCAGAGGTGTCATCTATGAGTAGCCCTGCCAGCGGGGAGAAACCCTAGATAGGTAGTTCAAATAAATGCAGCATCTACTTAGACTGGTTTCTGCTTTCGTAACCGCTCAATAATCCGGGGTAAATCGCTCAGTGACAAGGCTCAAATGGCGTAAACTCGTTCCTGAACTGGTAGTTCGCCCCGATTTATTGAGCGGATACCTGCTTTCTTAGTCTAGACACAATAAACTAGCTCCAGTCATCTTAGCAAACCAAAGCCTTGTTCAAAAACATATTTGCCCATCTTAGAGCAATCCAATGCAATCAGAATTTTTTTTAACATATAAACCTCTAATACTTAGGCTCGTTGAGTTTTTTAAAAGCTCCTCATCTTACATACAGTTTAAATATAAAGAAATAATTTGAGGAACTTGTGAGGAACATAAAAGACTTTTGCAGTTTCTTACGCCTGTGGCTCAGTTGTGGAGCCTGATGAGCAGATGTAAGAGTTCTATTGATTTGAAGTTGGATTACGTAGAAGCTATATCAGGGTTGGGTTACTACAGCCTCAGATTTGGCCATAATTGGCAGCAAGAGTATCCTAAATTGAGGCAATGGTTTGAGGTATTGCATCAACGTCAATCGGTTGTATAAGCAATCCGTAACGCTCGTAAAAAGTACTAAATATGTCTCTTTGCTCCCCCTGCCTATTTCACGAGGATCTTACTTTTTCGCGTTGCTCCCCTTCGCCAGCAACTTTTTGATCACTATCACAAGTGCCGGATCGTCATTCCAGCACTCTTGCAAGAAGTCAAAACCCGGATTCTGCCCCGAATTCGCCGCAACTTTGAGCGTAAAAAGTAAACTCAACGGGGTTGGTGACAACCCTGTTGAGTTTACCATATATAGCGAATGAGCCAAAGTTATTTGGCATTATTTATGCTAGACCTGATATTGTAATTCCTGGATTCGATTCGGCACAGATGCTAAACTTGAGCGCACTGGTAGGACTTGTGGGATTATTCGGCATCGCTATTCACGCTTGGTCAACATTACCAGATACTATACCTGTCCACTTTGGATTTGATGGACAAGCCAATGGTTGGGGGAGCAAAAAAGTTCTGTGGTTGTTACCAATTGTCGGTTTAGCAATTTATGGACTTTTAACATTTATTAGTCGTTATCCTAATACATTTAATTATCTAGTTGTAATTACCGAACAAAATGCTTTGCAGCAGTATCAAATTGCTTGCTCAATGTTGGATTGGTTAAAAAGTGAGATGGTTTGGATATTTGTTTACATTGAATGGCAAATATTCCATCTAGCGACTACAGAAAATCCCAATTTAGGGGTATGGTTTATGCCTGTAACATCAATAATTATATTTGGGACAATTGGATATTGGTTGCGTCAATCTTTTCTGGCACGTTAACGCCATACAAAATAGCAATTTTTCTTAACAACTTCAAAAAACACATAACTAAGATAGAAGAAAAAGCAGCCTTGTAGCGTTGGGAGTGGGAACGAGTACTTGAATATGCCAGCAGTTGAAGTGCTTTACGCGAAGGACTTGCGGCAGACATCGTTACCAATTTTAAAGTTAACAAAAATTAGAATGCAGAAATGCTCAAAGCTGAAAAACTTTGCCAGAGTAGAAATAAGGGTTTTGACATTTACCTATGTGCAATTAAATGACTCAAATATTTGAAGGTGCAACGAAACCAGACGATTATATCCGTGTTGCTCAACTTGCAGAAGTTCAGGCACAAGGCAGTTTGTTAGTCTACAAAGAAAAGCATACCATTGCTTTATTTTACTCAAATCATACAGTTTATGCAATTGATAACCGTTGTCCTCACATGGGCTTTCCCTTACAAGGAAGCACTTGCAAAGATGGTATTGTTACCTGTCCTTGGCATTATGCCCGGTTTGATCTCAAGAGTGGTGGAACGTTTGACTCGTGGGCAGATGATGTTCCTTGTTTCGCGGTAGAAATCCGTGATGGTGAAGTCTGGGTAAATTTAGCACCACTAGTTAACCCTCATGCTCACTACCGCCAACGTCTGCAAGACGGTTTAGAGCAGAATATTTCTTTAGTGATTGCCAAATCAACACTCGCACTGTTAGATATAGCGGTGAATCCGGTAGAACCATTTCTTATGGGGCTAGAATTTGGTACTCGTTATAACAAAGCAGGTTGGAGTACGGGTTTAACTATCCATACCTGCATGATGAATCTACTACCTTATCTAGATGTAGAAGACAAACCCCGTGCTTTATTCTACGGACTATCGGCAGTAGCTAATGATAGTGCAGGTGCCCCACCAGAGTTTGTCGTTCAGCCATTACCCAACTCTAAAGTAGATTTTGCAACTCTCAAAAACTGGTTTCGCCAATTTATTCAGGTACGGGATGCTGAAGCAGCACAAAGATGTTTAGTATCTGCGATTCGTTCAGGAGCTAATTCAAAGCAAATAGCAGATATGCTGTTCTGTGCTGCTACGGATCGTCGTTATCTTGATGTTGGGCATACGCTTGATTTTATCAATAAAGCATTAGAAGCACTTGATGCTATAGCTTGGCAAGCAGCAGAATCAATTCTGCCTAGTCTAGTTTCAGGTTTAGCCAATGCTTCCCGGATGGAAGAATCCAATTCCTGGCGCTACCCTGTAGATTTGGTGGCAATATTAGAGTCGGCTTTTGAGCAATTACCGACTGTATTAAGTGTGGGAAAATCTCGACAAGGAAGTTGGTCAGAAGTAGATGGACTAGTACCAATTTTATTAGGTGAAGACCCACAAGCGATCGCAGACTCGCTGTTGAATGCACTGTCAACAGGTTGTACTGAAGAACAATTAGCTGGTGTAGTTACTTATACAGCAGCATTACGAGTAGCTCGTTTCCACACTAATAATGACTTTGGAGATTGGAATTCAGCCCACCATCCATTTACGTTTGCAAATGCCGTACATCAAGCTTTACGAAGAGTACCAACAGTCGAATTACTAAGAGGTGTGTTTGATGCAGCGATGAGTGTGTATTTAAATCGTTTTTTGAATGTCCCAGCAGCACGTCTGCCAGCACCTCAAAACATCGTGCAAAATCCCGAACAATTACTCCAACAGCTACCAGATTTATTAAACCGTCATCAGCAAGTAAACCAAACAGGGCAATTAGTAGCAAATTATTTATATCAAGGTGGTAATCCTGAAAGACTCATGGCGATGCTGGGGAAAATGATGCTTAGAGAAAACCGTGATTTTCATGTAATTCAAGAAATAGAAGCCGCTTTTCGTCAGTATTCTCTATTAGGTGACACTCCTGCTAAGATTCATGTATTAGTTGCTGCTGCTCGGTATTTAGCAGCCCATTCTCCCACTATGCGATCTCTTGGACAAACCTATCAAATCGCTTATCGGTTACATAAAGGCGATCGCCTATTCGAGGAATCTTATAACCATTTCACTCTAGACAATTGGGGAATGGGGAATGGGGAGTAAAA
>NZ_JABXKO010000066.1:0-23772 GCF_017114965.1 Nostoc sp. JL31 | reverse complement strand
TCTCGTCGAGCCATGAACGACGCAGAAATTATTACAACTGCTATCTGCGCGGCGAGCGTTACCGCCTCGAAGAACAAGGAGTCTCCCTTGAGCCGCGTCAGTAAATTATCATTGATTTGTTTGATGAGTGGATTAAACAACAAATTGAGCCAGTTAAATTGGTAAAAATTTTTGAGTTAGGTAGTTGGATAGATTGATTTACAAGTTGATGTCAAAAGTCAGCTTGACTGCTTGAATTCCCTCTTTTAGTGTCATCAAAAACCCCTCAGCCTAGTTGAGGGGTTTGCTAGCCTAGTTTGGATCTTCCTTTAACCTAATAAAAATGGAGTTAAAGTTATAATAATAACAGGTGTAATTCCGCCTTGAATGCTGAGAGCATCGCTTTCTGACAATTCTGTTAACTGATCCAAATAACTTTCAGAATCAGAGGAAAATTGGTTTCCAGTCACAGATAAATTATCAATTTTGATTGTAGCCATTGGTTTGTCTCCTTTGAGATTTTATATTGTTGTGTTCAAGCAACTATTAGGTTCTGTTTTGCCTAATCCCTGTACTTATATATTTGCATTAACAAGGGGTAAAAGTAACTATATACAAGTATTTAATAATGACATAATTATTTTAATACTGACATTAACGTAAATTGAAAAACCCTTAGTCGAATTGAGGGTTTTGTTATTAGTCTAAATTACAGTTAGAAGATAAGTAGGTCAACTTAATTAAACATAAAACAATAGTAAGGTGTGTTGTCGTGCAACGCACAATCTTGAAATTGTTTATTGGGGTGTGTTAGGTGTTCCGCCGTAACACACCCTACATCTATACTAAATTATAGTTACAAGATACAAGCCAAACCCTTTATTATTATCGTTATGCTTAGTTTGAGAGGACATAATTGTTTTAGTATTGACCTGATTAAACAATAAAAAAATCCCCCAATAAAATTGAGGAATTTGCTGTTAGCTTAAACTGATGCTTGAAAAAAATAAACAATTTCGCACTTTTCTCAGAAAAACTAAATTTATTTGTATGAAAGGTTATTTTCAATAATAACTCAATACAGCTTTTGATATTGCTGCTATTTGTGTGAAACTATCAGCCTAAACCACTGGCTATGACACTTAAGCTTGCTGCATATGAAGCTTCTCCAACTCCAAGAGTAATCAATGCTGCTCCTGTAGCAGCTATCAACAAGTTTTTTAGCATTTTTTTAGTCTTTTTTGGAATGAAAATTTTACAGTTCTAAAAGTGTATAAATATCTTCAGAGTTGGCATTAAGATATGAACGCTGCAATTCGATTCCCAAAGAAGAAAATTGCTCAATTATAGCCCTCATTCGCCTCTCAATTGAGTTATCCTCTTGATACCAAGCTGTCAGCAACCCATTTGCCACAATCTGACAGCGATTCATCCCAAAGCTTTCTTGAACAGCAAACTTTTGGTCTGGTTCTTCTGCCAACCCTAACCCTGGTGCAAGTTGCATAGTGAATAGCGGCACCTTTGGCTGAAAATGCGATTGGTTTTCTGCATAGACAGTCTCAAGGACTTGCCGGACAGCTTCATAGTTGCCTTTTTCAAAGTACAGTACCCCTGAATCGTAACGCTTGTAGTCATCTGGGTTATACAGCACCTTAAAGTGGAAGAAAATGGGAATGGCATTCAGTCGCCGCGTCAAGCTACTCATAACCACCACTGCACCTTCAGGGCTGAAGTTAAAGTACACCCGTACCAGATTTTCACGACTTTCAGATACGACATTGCTAACTGCCACGTAAAAGCCATTTTGCACCAGATTCTTCGGCATCTGGATAGCAACAGAATCACCTACCACAGCTGCCACTTCAGTAGGTTGAAGATGCTTATTCCGTTCAATATGCAGCCTCAAACCGCCTTTAGTCACGGCTAAACTGCGATCGCGTTCTTCTCTCAAAACAGACCAACCAGGGTCAAAGTAGCCCTCTCCAAAATTACTTTCATGCAATCGCTTATAAAATCCCACATCTACCCCTAAAACAGTATTATTCTCCAAATCCAGGGGCAAACCATTTCCCTCTCCATCTAGTGCCAACGTACTTTGCATAGAACCGTTGTAATAGATACCGTAAAGAAAACTCCGCAATTGCAGACTCAGATATTTCTGTTGCATCTGGGTTGGCATCTTCTGAAAACGTTCAACTGCCTCAGATGGTAATTCTAACGGTTTGTAATCTGGATGGTGGATGGAGAAATCAGATTTTATCTCAATTTTCTGAACAATATCTTGCAGAATATCCAGTAATTTCCCAGTTAAAACAATTTCTAGCTTAGTTTGAGGAGAATTTAATAATTGCATAACAACTACTTTAGTAATAACAAAATGATTTAAACAGCAGAACTACTCAGGTGATTTAATTCAACAGCAGCATCACCAAAAATTGTTGGCATCGATTGTATAGGACGGCTTAATAATGTCTTAGCAACCTGAAGCATAGCAATCCCCATATTGCCAAAAGATTTTTGATACTGAATCATTGCCTGAATCTGTTGAATCAAAGCAAAACCTGTAAATTGCACCACCCGTTGCAAGAAATCAGGACGATGTTCTAGAATTTCTGGAAAAGTGTTTAAATAAGCTTGGGTTAATGTACCAATTGAAGGCTGAAGTAGTTTTAAAGGTGTTATTGCCAAGCGTAGAGACTCTTCAATACTCAAAGAATTACTGATAACCAAGCTAGCAAGCCAGATTTGTACATAGCTGCCAATAAGTGTTCCCAAATCAAAAGCTGGATCTCCCCAAGTCGAGCGTTCCCAATCAATTAGGCGGACAATATTATTACTGGAATTATGCCAATCTTTGTAAAGGAGAATATTATTTAGTTTCAAATCATTGTGGGTGAGACAAGAGGGCGTTACAGCATTACCCAATTCAGCGATCGCCTGCCCCAAACTATCATAACGTTGATATAAAGCAAAAAACTTTAACCCATCGCCAGGAACTATACCAAAAATTTCCGGTTCAACTCGTTCTAATCTCCGAACTAAATATGATACTTGATCACCCATGAAATTATCTGAATTTTTAGAAAAGAATTGCTGATATTCTTGGCGGTTGAAAGTATCACGATGGATAGTCCCTAAAATATTACCAATTGCCGTAGCGATTTCTGTAGGAAAGCTATTTTCCTTAGTGTAGAAATCCATTAAATCTCGATAATCATCCAAATATCTGAAAACAATAATGGAATTTTCTCTATCAAAATGCAGTACCTCTGGTAAAAATAAGCGGTAGTTGCCAAGGTTTGAAAATCGTTCTAAAAACTCTTGCATTCGCCACTCACTTAAAAATTCACCAGCCACTTTCCCTTCTTGATTGTGTCGTTCTTGTTTAACAAGAAGTTTGCGATCGCCTGACAAAGTAACTAATAAATTAAAGTTTTTAGCTGTAAGTGGTTCTACCTTAATCGGTGGTTGTTCTGACTGATTCCATAATCCCTGTACAATTAAATAATCGACAACATTATGAGAGTTTAAGAGAAATGTCATAAGTTTTAAATGCATCAACCAATTTTGATGTAGAGAAAATAGTGGTAGTAACTTAACTACCACAACCTGTTTTTGCAAGGATTCTTAAAACTACTACCGCACGACGTTAATAAAACATCCATTTCAAATTAATCAAATGTCTGCGGTATATAAATTACAAATGACGCGCAGCAGTATTAACCCAGTAAATAGCCACCGATGAGAATTATCACATCTCTTAGTGCCCCACCCGTAATATTTTTCTCTTCTTCTTCAGACAATTCTGATAGCGGCTCTTGTGGATCTAAACCTTGTTTTCGTCTTGCGGATGCATTCAAAACGGCTTCTTCAATTAAGTTTGTAATTTCAATTTGACTTGTGAGATGTTTGTGATAAATGTTCATTGACATGATATTCTCCTTAAATTACTTCAATAAACTTTGTAGCTTTGGCTTAACTAACGGTCGGTGTCGCCACTTTAAGTAGTAATTCAGAGGGATTGTAATTATCTGTAATAACTTGTGGACAACGCATACAAGCTGCCTTACCTTCCTGCTCCCACCATTGGCAATCTCGGCGTATGCAACAAGGTGGTAGATCCTCTACTACCGTTGGTAAATTTTCTACAACTCGCATTGCCAGACGACAATCTTTACCATCAAAATGTTGACAACCCTTAGTTGCACAAGGTGCAGCCGTCCGAAAAATTTCAGTGGGTGTTACTGGACTAGCCTTTGCTATCAGTTCATCTGTGACAGCCTGTGGCTGCTTAAGATAAGCTACACGGGGTTCTGTGACTGTGCCACCAACGACGCCGAAAACAATACTGTCTTGCCATTCTGGTCTTGCACTAGGGCAAAGTGTAGTCTTTTCTGTAGCGATGTCTTCCATAAATTGAACCTATAGTGAATTGTATTTTTAAGCTGATGGAGATTGACAGATAATTTCGGGTCAAACTCCTCTCCATCAACCTAAATAAGCAAATTAAATGTCCAAGAGTTTAATACTTACTAGCAACTTAAAAGGCTTGGGCGCTCAAGTTCGGATTTTGTGCAATTATTCCACAAGTAATCGGTTCTCTCACAAAAATACCCCCTGCAATGGTCGGTCCTTTTATAACAGAAACACTTGCTAAACCACCTGCAACGTTTGCCATTTCTTCATCAGACAGAGTTAGTAAAGTATCTTCTAAATCCTCAGCTAGATTCCGTCGTGCTACAGCATTGTTAACAGCATTATCAATCAGGTTGCTAATGTCAAATTTAATATCTGAATTCTTTTTATTCCTTTCCATTTTGCTTTTCCTCAGAATATATAACTAGATATAGGCTCAATTACTAAGTAGTGTAATTACCTAATCTTTCTATATTCTAGGGATGAGGAAAATGATTTAACTATGTTTTACAAGTTTTTACCAGATATAAATAAAACTTTTATGTCACCAAATAATAAATCGACACTTTTAGTTAAAACTATTTATTTATCAAGGTTATATATCTATAAATTACTATAAAAACAAATTTTTGCACTAATTATCAGATAATATTCCACTAAAAATTTAACCTTTAATAAAACATTTATGTCCCAAAAATTTTTCCAAATTATAGGCAATACCTAACGACAAGATAATAGGTAAGACTTCAGTCTATACTACTAAATAGTCTTAAGGCTAATCAATAAAACTTGCAATTCGGAATTGTGGGAGAAAGTTGATATTACTAACATCTCTAGTCAGTACTCTTCACCCTTTCAAACAAAGCTCTATAGACAGGCTCACCCTTTTTTTGAGTGCCTATTTCCCGTTCTGTGGGAACTGGTAGCGGATTTTCGGCTAGCCATTCTCCTGTACCAACTTTCTGAAAAGCTGAATTAGCAGCAAAGCGATCGCGCATTTCCACAGCCACAAATTCCATATCTGATTGCAGAAATACCAACCCCCCAACTGCAAGATACTTAGCTAAGTCTGCCACTAGTTCTGGTTGGACTACACGACGTTTAGCGTGGCGGGTTTTAAACCAAGGATCGGGGAATTGAATTGTAACGCGTTGTAAACTTCCTAGAGGGAGGGCAGACAAAAGCGAATGCAGTGAGTTATTCACATTGCAAAATAAATAGTGCAGGTTTGTTAAACCTAATTCAGAACGTAACTTATTAGCTTCCACCACCAGCGGTTCCCGAATTTCCAAGCCGAGAAAATTCCAGTTGCGTTCTATCTTGGACATATCCAACAAAAACAGTCCCTTCGCGCAGCCAATATCTAAATGTAGTGGTTGATTTGGCTTTGCATAAATTTTTTCCCAGTCCAGGGGACTTGCTGGTGTTTGATACTTTTTACCAAGTGGATTAACATGCTGGCGGACTCGGACTGCTGCCAAAATTTTTTCTCCTTTACGTGAAAATATCCTGTGGTGAAACTTCAGGTTATATCAATTCAAAAAATGTTTGCGACCGAGACCCCATCCTCACTGACGCACACCCTCCCCGAAGCCTTGTAGAGGGTTGGGTAGGGTCTTATCTATTTTTTTCAAATTGGTATTACAAGGAAGTCTAGCAAAAGTATGCCAAAATTTATCAGTCTATCATTCAATTGCCTACGCAGCAGCAAGTTTGTACAACAGTCTCAGTCAAATACGTCATGCTTACATTGTTTTTTTAGGTTTTTGAGAAATTTATATTTTGGAAGTCCCTCATTTTGCATTAATCTCTAGAATTAAAATGCCTTAACACATTTGCTCTAGTCGTGGAGGAAGGAAACTTAAACAGTGGATATTTTAGATTTATTTTATAAGGGTGGGCCAGCGATGTGGCCATTGCTAGTTCTATCGATTCTGGCTTTGAGTGTGATTTTTGAGCGTTTGTGGTTCTGGCTGCGAATGTTGACTCAGGAAAAGCAAATAGTCGATCGCATCCTGGATGCTGCTCAGGATAATTGGGAAGTAGCTGCCGACATCGCAAGACAAGCAAGCCATCAGCCTGTCGGGCGTTTTCTCTATGCCCCTCTACGTTTAGCGAAAAGTGATGCGGAAACCTTTCGACTAGCACTTGAGGCTACGGCAGAAGACGAATTAGCTGGGATGCGGCGGGGCGAAAAACTTTTAGAAGCAGTGATTGCTCTAGCGCCGTTGTTAGGATTGTTAGGTACAGTTTTGGGTTTAATCCACTCTCTGCGCTCAATTCGGATTGGCGATTTGGGAACTGAATCTACTGCTGGGGTGACTACTGGTATTGGTGAATCCTTAATTAGCACGGCAAGTGGGCTAATAGTTGCCATTATTAGTTTGGTATTTTACCGCTTATTTCAAAGTTTTGTAGTCAACCAAGTCAAAGTTTTTCGGAAGGCAGGGAATGAGATGGAATTGCTCTATCGCCAGTCTCCTCCTGACTTTAGCAATAGGACATCCGCAATTGTGGCAGAAAATTTCACTCCACCCCGCAAGCCAGGAAAGACTAGAGTTTCTGAACCTCCTGAACCCCCAAATACACCTAATTAATAGTCAATAATTCAACCCCTGAACCAGGCTTGAGAGTGAGACATGAAAGTTAATCTACATACTCCAATTGAAGAAGTCCAAATTCAAATCATTCCTTTAATTGATGTCGTTTTTTGTATCCTGACATTTTTTTTATTAGCAGCTTTACAATTTACACGGCAACAGGCAATAAATGTTGATTTGCCTAAAGCCAGTCCTAGTACAGTCTCTGGAATAACGTCACAGAGTGGAAGTGTGATTGTTACCATCGATGCTGTGGGCAATACTTACATAGAAAAACAGCCTGTAAAACAGGAAGATTTGAGACAGAGTTTAAAACAGTATTTGCAAGCAAACCCTAATGCCGTTGTCGTGCTGAATGCTTCGCGCACCGCAACTTACAATGATGTAATTGAGACATTAGATTTGCTAAGACAAGTAGGGGGCGATCGCGTTTCTTTGGGAATTATTCCTGGCCCATCTCAACCACCCATAAACTCGCCTAACCAGCTGGCTATCCCCTCTTTCCCAATCAATCCTGGAACTGGTGCAGTACCAGGAATCAATCCCGAAGGGAATATTACCCCAAAATTCCCCTTAGCACCTAATTCTGTACCCTTTCCTAGCATCACTCAGCCTCCAACTGGGCAAGGCATCAGTCCTATCAATCCTGGTATTTCTCCGGTGGTTCCTAACTCAGCAGCGCCTCAAGCGCCTATAGCACCCAAACAAACCCAACCTCCTCTTAAAAGATGAGATAGGGGAATGGGGAATTGGGGATGGGGCATAGTAGTTCCGAGTTCTGAGTTCTGAGTAAATAAGTGAGATTTCCCACTCAAGCACTTAGCATTGGCTCAAGGCCCCGCTACCTCTAACAGCACTCAGCACTCCTGAAGGGCATTGGGCATGGGTTATTCTCTTGTGTCCCTTGTCCCCCACTCATCACTCCCAATTCTCCCTTCAAGCCTTTTACCAAACCTAAAGATATCTAGAATAAATCTCGGCTAAAGAAAAAAAAGCTGCTAATTTACAAATAATTGGTTGAGCTTTAAAGATTTTTCCACCTATAGATTGAGCAACATAATCACCAATTACCATCCACATTTCATACCAAATTGGGGAAGGATGTCCAAATAGGTTAACAGATTGAAAAGCGCTTGATACAAGCGTATTTCAGTGTGTCCTAATTACGAATTACTAATTAGTATCAGGGGTTGTGGCATGAACATCGTGACGCTTTTAATTGTTTGGGTAGTAACAGCTATCAGCTTGTTGATAATTAGTAAATTGCCTTTGGGAGTTGAAATTGATACTCCTGGTAAAGCGTTTCTTTCTGCCGCAGTGCTTGGTATCGTGACGGCAATAATCAGACCAATTTTAAGCCTCATTTTTGCAGTACCAAATCTACTCACATTAGACTTATTATCCGGCATTTTCACATTTATGATTGCCGTGGTTTGTTTTAGTATTGCTGCTTGGTTAGTAGAAGGTTTTCGCTTGCGTTACGGGATTTGGAGTGCTGTTATTGGCGCATTTACGTTGACTATAATTAACAGCTTAATCTACAAAATATTGGGCGTCTAAAGCTAAGAGTTAGGAGTTAGGAGTGATGAGTTGTTAGTGACTCTAAACTCTGGCAATTTTAGATTTTTAATTTTGGATTGAAGTAAAAATCTCAAATCTAAAATTGAATAACTCCCATCTCCTAACTCTTAACTATTCGTTGGAACTTGGAGGAGCAACTGGGGTAGTTGATTGTTGTTTACGTTGCTCGCGTTTTTTGCGATCGGCTGAGAGTATATCTGCCATCACTACTAGCGCTTGCGCCATTTTGTCTAGGTTAGAACGGTATAATTCCAAATCCTTGTTGAGTTTGTCATCGGAGAGGTGCAAGCCAGCCGCGATCGCTTTTAGCGCCTCAGTGAGTTGCTTTTCGTCTTTGACTAATTCGGGATCTGATTGTTCTAATAACGAAAATACACCAATTGCGAACAAACGGTTGTATTTAAAGTTAGGATTATTGGCGATCGCTTGTAAGGTTGCTTGCAAGTCAGCATCTCGATCTAAGTGAGTAGTTTGGCCTAGCCACCCAATTAAATCTTTAACTGGCAAACCTTTAGCTACAGCTTGCAATCTCTGGGCATCCTGCCGATAGAGTTGCGGATCTGTTTCTATAGCCTGACATAAGGCGTTAAAAATTGATTCTTGATCCCGTTCTGGTTGATAGCCTTCCATGAAGCGATCAAAAGTAGTGACGACACCCAAGGCATAAATTGGATTGTAGCTAAAATCGATATTTACTGACAGCAGATGCATTTCCACCATCAATTCTTCTACTACCCGACGATAAATAGTGTTGATCGGACGGGTGTGAAGATTGTAGAAAGTTCGCTTTGTATCAGAGACTGTACGGACGTTATTCACAAAGAAAAAAGAAATGTTAAGGGCGACGTATCTTTATTTTCTCGCTTAAAGGCTACTTTGCCAAGTTGAGCTTTGAGCGGGTTACGGTTTCATTTACAATATATACACATCAAAAGTATTTTATAAGCTGGTAACTACAGCAAATAAGACCTTTTCTCCTAAAAAACTAGCCAAAAATTATTATCCTTAATGATTTATTTTTTGTATTTATGAACTTATCGCCGCAGCTAATTGCTTTAGGTGAGTATCTAGCTGGTGAATTTGATAATCGCGAACAAGCCATAGCAGAACCAGTTTGGTATGTCCACCTGTGCCTGTGGCAAAGACCGATTAATCTGTTCACAGAAGATAGCATCACCTTATTTGCCGAACAGGCTAACGTTATTACTCTAGATAAACCTTACCGCCAGAGGGTTATCCGGTTGCGTCAAAGGAGCGACTCTGACGCAACTGTGGAAGTACAATATTATATGCCTCAAGATCCCGGTGCATTAAAAGGCGCAGGTGACAACCCTGCTCTACTAAACACACTAACATCCGAACAATTAGATTTACTACCAGGTTGTATCCTAACAGTTACTCAAGAGAAACTAGCTGGCGATCGCTATAAGTTTACCGCTACCCCACTACCAGAGACTCGTTGTAGCTTTACTTATCTTGGCAATAGCATCTACGTTTCTTTAGGTTTTGCAGCTACAGCAACAGAATTTCACAGCTACGACAAAGGAATTGATCCCGCAACTGGAAAAGCAACCTGGGGGGCGATTATGGGGCCTTATCGCTACACCAAGCGAAATCAGTATTCAATAAGGTAAAGTTATGAGTTTTTGAGTTATAAATCAACTTCTAGCTCTTAACTTCGAACTCTTTTTTAGCTGGCAATGCTACGAGGTACACCTTCTAAAGCTTCCTGTTCTGTTTCAAAGATTTCAAAAACAGTATCCATCATCGTCACTTCAAACACGAGTTTGGCTTCTGGATGTACATTGCAGATGCGGAAACTGCCTTTGACTTTATCGGCATCACGCATTCCAGCTACCAAAGACGTAAGACCAGAACTATCAATAAAATTTACCTGAGCCAAATTTACAACTACATGGCGACTGAGTTTGGAAATACACTCTTGTAACTTCAGACGAAATTGCCAAGCCGTGGTGATATCCAGACGGCCTGATGGTGTCAAGACGATAACAGTGTTTCCGTCTTGGGTTGTATAAGTTTTTTGGTCTATATGAATCACTAAAGCCCTCCCGGTGGCATTCCTTTTAAGATTAACTAGTGACAGAATTTTCTAATGCTGTCACTTGAGATTAACAAGCTATAGCTAAAATTGTCACCTTTTTCGGCTAAGTGCTTAACTTTAGTAGTTATAACTCACCAAAATAGTGGGAGAGAGGAGGGAGATGAGTGAGGTGAAGGAGTCGGGGAAGATCAGGATAATTATCATAACTCCTAACTCCTAACTCAGCACTCAGCACGGGCTAAACGCCCCGCTACCGCTAACAGCACTCAAAACTATTTGGGTGTCCAATTAATCCAATCTTGAGGTTTAAGGAAAGTTTCATACAACTCGGCTTCAGGGGAATTGGGTTCCGGTTGATAGCCGTATTCCCAGCGCACTAGGGGAGGTAGGGACATGAGAATTGATTCGGTGCGTCCATTGGTTTGCAGACCAAAAATAGTGCCTCGGTCATAAACCAAGTTAAATTCTACATAACGTCCCCGGCGGTAGAGTTGAAAATTCCGTTGGCGATCGCCATACTCTATCCCATGTCGCCGTTCTACAATTGGTACGTAGGCTGGTAAAAATGCTCTGCCACAGTCTTGCACAAAGCCAAACAAATCTTCCCAATTACGGGTTGCTGGTGTTCCCACCTGATTGCTATAAATAGCCGCTTCTCCATTCGGATTTGGCCCGCGATATAAAGCACCTTGGCCATCTTGGTAATCAAAAAACAGACCACCTACACCCCGTGTCTCATCACGATGCTTCAGGTAGAAATATTCATCACACCACTTCTTAAACACTGGGTAATACTCTGGGTGATGTTGGTCGCAAGCCTGCTTTAATGTTTTGTGTAGATGTGCCGCATCTTCAGCAAAGGGGTAATAAGGTGTCAAGTCAAGACCGCCACCAAACCACCACACTGGCCCCGCTTCAAAGTAGCGATAATTTAGATGAACCGTGGGCACATAAGGATTGTGAGGATGTAATACCATTGAAGTGCCTGTGGCATAAAAGCCATGCCCTGCGGCTTCTGGGCGTTGAGCTAAAATCGAGGCTGGCAAATGGGAACCCCAAACTTCAGAAAAGTTTACACCTGCTTGTTCAAATATTGCACCATCTCGCAGCACGCGCGATCGCCCTCCTCCTCCTTCTGGGCGTTCCCAACTATCTTCATTAAATTTAGCCACACCATCTAGTTTTCCCAATGATTCGGTAATTTCGTCTTGCAGTTGTTTCATAAACTGACTGACCCTAGTTTGGGCGTCAGGTGCTGGCAAAGACTTTGATGATTCTGCTTCTACAGTTGGTGTTTGCGAGTTGGTCAACATAGATTCCCGAACCTAAATTACAATTTCCAGAAAGCCACAAATTTTTCATTTTAAAATTTGGGGGAAACACGCGCCAACAATCTAGCTCTATTTGCCCAACCCGCTTTTTTCTTACTGGGTTAAGCATTTATACGATTGATAGGCATCACTAGAGTTATTTTCCCTCAAATGCGTATAGGCTTGTATATTGAATTAGTTTTTTTTGAAATTATTAATTGGAATATTCTGGTATAAAGACTAAATTTTAGTCTTAAGCTTGAAGTATCGAGGATTTGACTGGTCTACTCAGAACTTTTTTGCCATATTGCTGATGTCGGCTCTTTGGGTCTGTATCGAATCGAGGCTTGTTATGTTTAGGGCATTTTTGAGTAAAGTTTTAATTTAGCAGTTGATCGTAGTTGCACGCCATACCAGAGTTACCAGAAAGTATCTAGGGAGGGGGATTAGGAAAATGCAAGGTTGGTTATCCAAATTCATCCACCGCAAACGTCGTCGGTTTTGCGCTTCTCTAGTGTGGACATATCGAGAGATTAGTTCTGCTTCTGTAGATGAACTGTGGCAAAAAGTGGTTGACTTAACAGATGTTTCCTGGCATCCGCAACTTAAGAGTACTAATGTCCCCCACGGATTAGTACCTAAACCAGGATTAATTTTTCAAGCTGTAACACGCTTTTCACCGATTCCCATCAGAATTTTTGTGGAACGCGTCAATCCCAGAGAGATGCTGAGTATCCGAGTGATGGCGATTCCTGGAATAGAAGAACGGGTAACTTACCAAGTAGAGTCAACGGTTTGTGGTACTTGTTTGTCTTATTCTGTAACCCTACGGGGTTGGTTATCGCCCTTGATTTGGTCTTTATCCCGTCCTTATGCAGACCGCGTTGCACGATCTTTAGTCGAGGCAGTAGAAAAGACGGCATTACCAGCGGTATCTGGTAAGAAAAAATCTCTTAATGACAGTTGTTTTGATTTTTAGGTACTGCGGAAGAAGCAAGGGAGCGGGGAGCAGGGAGCAAGGGAGAAGAGTTTTTCCCTCTGCCCCCTGTCCTTGCCCCTCTGCCTCTTTTCAATTTCCAATGCCCAAACAAAGTTAAGATTCAATTAGGTAATAATGCTATTTGCTAAGTTTTATCACGGCACTAACAGTGATAAAACTTAGCTGACCTTACTCAAGAAGGCATCCAGTTAATAGCTAAGATTTTCCCCACATAGTGTATTTATTCTTTTTGAATTTTGAATTTTTATGTACGATGTCCTCGATTCCCGCTCTGTCTTAGAAATTTTGCGACCAGTGGAAGACCCAGAACTTCGCAAAAGTCTGGTAGAACTCAATATGATTCGCAACGTCACAATTGACGGTGGTAAGGTTAGTTTCACTTTAGTTTTAACCACCCCTGCCTGTCCTTTACGTGAATTTATTGTCGAAGATTGTCAGAAAGCTGTCAAAAAACTCCCAGGCGTTACAGATGTCAGCATAGAAGTGACGGCAGAAACACCGCAGCAAAAAAGTTTACCTGACCGCACTGGCATTTCTGGAGTCAAAAATATCATTGCTGTTTCCAGCGGTAAAGGTGGCGTTGGTAAAAGTACGGTTGCAGTGAATGTAGCAGTGGCTCTAGCTCAAACTGGGGCGAAAGTCGGCTTGCTAGATGCTGATATTTACGGGCCCAATGACCCTACAATGCTAGGTTTGTCTGATGCTCAAATTACTGTGCGTTCTAGTGAAACAGGTGACATCTTGGAACCTGCTTTTAATCACGGCGTCAAATTAGTTTCAATGGGCTTTTTGATTGACCGAGATCAACCAGTTATTTGGCGGGGACCTATGCTCAATGGTGTAATTCGCCAGTTTCTCTATCAAGTTGAATGGGGTGAACTGGACTATCTGATTGTAGATATGCCACCGGGAACGGGAGATGCTCAGTTAACTTTAACTCAAGCAGTGCCGATGGCAGGGGCAGTAATTGTCACCACACCGCAAAACGTAGCTCTGTTAGATTCTCGCAAGGGATTGCGGATGTTCCAGCAGATGAATGTTCCGGTATTGGGGATCGTGGAAAATATGAGCTATTTTATCCCCCCCGATCAACCAGATAAGCAATATGACATTTTTGGTTCCGGTGGTGGCTCCAAAACAGCTGCTGAATTGGGAGTGCCACTCTTGGGGTGCGTACCGCTAGAGATTTCCACGCGAGTTGGTGGTGACAGTGGTGTACCGATAGTTGTTGGCGACCCAGATTCAGCTTCAGCAAAAGCATTAACAGCGATCGCTCTTACCATTGCTGGTAAAGTATCAGTTGCTGCCCTGACATAATTATAAATTTTAATTTCTATCTACTTCCTGGGCTATAGCTTGGGAATACTAGGGACTGGGTGTTAGGGATTAGGGAAGTTGGGGAAGAATAACTATTGAATATTGACTAATTCCCAATTCCCAATTCCCAACAATTAAAGCTAAAGTCTAAACTGGCACAATGTTGTTAAAACGATCGCTCCCCAAAATTCGCTGGAAGTCTTGGGTTAAGCCCTGGCAGCAAGTAGATTGGCTACTTTTTTGTTTACCGATTGCTGTCAGTATTTTTGGCGGCCTGATGATTCTCAGTACGGAACTGAAGCAGCCAGTAACTGACTGGTGGTGGCACTGGATGGTAGCGGGTATCGGCGTGCTTATAGCCCTATTTTTATCTCGCATCCGTTACGAACTCTTGATGCAGTGGCACTGGGTAACATACACACTGACGAACTTCAGTTTAATCGCCGTGATGATTGCTGGTACTAGCGCCAAAGGGGCGCAGCGGTGGATTAGTATCGCCGGCTTTAACGTGCAACCCTCAGAATTTGCCAAAGTCGGCATGATTATCACCTTAGCAGCCTTGCTACACAGGCGGACTGCTTCTAGTCTCGAAGGTGTTTTCCGCGTTCTGGCAATCACCGCTATACCTTGGGGACTAGTATTTTTACAGCCAGATTTAGCAACATCACTGGTATTTGGTGCGATCGTCTTAGGAATGCTTTACTGGGCAAATGCTAACCCAGGCTGGTTAATTCTGATGATTTCTCCGGTGGTTGCCGCCATTTTGTTTAGTATATCTTGGCCTTTAACAGAGCCGATAGTTTTATTCAAAGAACTATCTTTTGGCCCATTAGGATTAATTTGGTCAGTTGCAATGGCTATTGTGGGCTGGCAAACTCTTCCCTGGCGTCGATTTGGTTTAAGTGCTATCGGTGCATGGACTCTCAATATACTGGGTGGTGAATTAGGAGTCTTCGCCTGGAACCATGTTTTGAAAGAGTATCAAAAAGACCGACTAACTGTATTCATGAATCCCGATCACGATCCACTCGGTGCTGGATATCACTTAATCCAATCTCGCATTGCTATTGGTGCTGGTGAAATTTGGGGATGGGGTCTGTTTAAGGGGCCAATGACGCAACTGAATTTCGTACCGGAACAGCATACAGACTTTATTTTCTCCGCAGTGGGGGAAGAATTCGGTTTTGTTGGTTGTTTAGTAGTACTGTTTGTCTTCTGCTTAATTTGCTTCCGTCTACTGCATATTGCCCAAACCGCCAAAGATAACTTTGGTTCCTTGTTGGCTATTGGCGTTTTGTCCATGATTGTGTTTCAGATGATTGTCAACATTGGCATGACTGTTGGTTTAGCACCTGTGGCAGGAATTCCCCTACCTTGGATGAGTTATGGGCGTTCTGCGATGCTAACCAACTTCATTTCCTTGGGAATAGTAGAATCGGTAGCAAATTTTCGACAAAGACAGAAGTATTATTGATTCGTCATTAGTCATTTGTCCTTTGTCCTACCCTGCGGGTACTCCTTCGGAGAACTCGTAGAGTAGCCGCTGGCGCGTCTATGTCTTTTGTTAATGACTAATGACAAATGACTATTAACAAGTATTAAGCTATTAAAAGGAAACAAGCGAGGCTAAAAAAATGATTCTGCCTGGAGCAACTGTTCGCGTCAAGAATCCCGCAGATACCTATTATCGCTACGAAGGACTCGTGCAACGGGTGAGTGACGGCAAAGTAGCCGTATTATTTGAAGGTGGTAACTGGGATAAATTAGTTACCTTCCGCCTGAGCGAATTGGAACTCGTAGAAACCACCGCTGGACGGAAAAAAGCCAAATAAGACTTAGTTAGGAGTGAGAAGTTAAGAGTTAGGAGTTATGATTCCTCAACTCATAACTCGTGAACTCCTAACTCTTAACTCAGCACGGGCTAAACGCCCCGCTATCGCTAACAGCACTCCCATGCGCCTCCCCCTACCACAGTTTGCCACTGGCGATCGCCATCCGAACCACATTGCGGAGGTGATTGAAACTACTAGTACTGAATTTTTAGCTCAGTGTTTAGAGCCGGAAGATTTAAGCTTTCCCTCAATGCCACCCTTTGGTAGTTGGGTCTGTTCTGTAGATGAAGAATCTGGCAATCAAATTTATGCTGTAGTGTATTATGCCACAACTATGCCCATAGATTCAGTACACAGAGCGAGAGCGTTAGGGTTGTCCTTGCAAGACTTACGGGAGGAACAACCCCAAATATTTGCTATGCTCCGCACAGAATTCCGGGCTGCGATCGTGGGATTTGAACTATCTTCCCAAAATCAAAGTTATAACCAAAGAGTATATCAGTATCTTCCACCCCGTCCCCCGCAAATTCATCAAGCTGTTTATCGATGTGAACCAGAAGCTATCATTAAATTTACTGAAGAACTAGATTTTTTACGGACACTGCTGTGTATCAATGGTGCGCCAATAGAGTCTTTAACCGCAGCTGCCATTCGAGATGTATACCAGTTACGCAAAGCAGACCGACAATGGCTCATTAAAGCTGGACGTAGCTTAAGTGTGCTACTTAAAGATGACTACGATCGCTTACGTTTCATTTTGAGTCAAATCCACCCCTAGGTAGTTAATTCTTAAATAATTGCCTAGTTAGTGTAAATTAAGAAGATTTTTGATTTTTCGTCAGGTGGCTTCTCTATTTATTCATATTGATCGGGCGATCGCCCCCAAGGTAATCGCTGTTTTTCCATAGCCCCTTCAATTTCTATATATGGAACTAATATCACAAGTTCTTGTTCTGGAACCAACTTCCCAAGTTCTTGGCAAAGAACCAATTGTTCCCTTTGCTATTTTGCTGGTGGTCATCTTAGTTATACCCATCATGTTTGAGCGGCTAAGATTACCAGGATTAGTGGGTTTGGTTTTCTCAGGGCTAGTACTTGGGCCCTCAGGTTGGAATCTTTTTCAGTCTGACTCACCGATGATTAACCTACTATCAGACATTGGGTTAATTTATTTGCTGTTTGTCGCTGGGCTAGAAATTGATTTAGAACAGTTTCGCCGGAAAAAAAGTCGTGCCTTTGGGTTTGCTAGCTTGACTTTCAGTCTACCCCTATTCATGGGAACTTTAGTAGGGCTGATTTTAGGCTATAGCTGGAATACTTCAATCTTAATTGGCTCTTTATTAGCTTCCTATACCCTTTTGGCATACCCCATAATCAGCCGTTTGGGAGTGGTAAATAACGAAGCTGTTACTGTCACCATTGGAGCTACGATTTTTACAAACATTGGTGCAGTACTGATATTAGCCATTTGTGTAGCGGTCTCTCATGCTGGAGCCTTCAGCTTTGCGAAACTACTCACCTTGTCGGGTTGGTTAATTATTTACTCTGTGGCCGTTGTGACAGGCTTTGATTGGGCAGGCAAAGAATTTTTCAAACGGTCTGGAGACGATGAAGGAAACAAGTTTTTGTTTGTGTTGCTTTCTGTGTTTCTGGCAGCTGTTGGCGCTCAATTGATTGGGGTAGAAAAAATTGTTGGTGTTTTTTTAGCGGGTTTGGCGGTGAATGAAGCTGTGGGTGAAGGCCCAGTCAAAGAAAAGGTGGTCTTTATTGGCAGTGTGCTGTTCATTCCCATTTTCTTTGTTGACCTTGGCTTACTGATCGATTTACCCGCCTTTGTGAATAATCTGAACACACTCAAGTTAACGCTGTTGCTCGTAGTTGGTTTGATTATCAGTAAATTGATCGCAGCTTTGTTGACAAAACTGGTTTACCGCTATAAATGGCAAGAAATGCTAACGATGTGGTCGCTGTCACTTCCCCAGGTTGGTACAACGTTAGCAGCAACGTTAGTGGGATATCGGGCTGGGTTGCTGCCAGTAGAAGTATTACACAGTGTGATTGTCTTAATGCTCGTCACATCAACCTTGGGGCCGTTGACGACCAGTCGAATAGCTGTTGGTTTGAATTCCCCACCAGATAAAGATCCAGCACCACCTCTAGCTGAGGAGAACACATCAGAAACAGACAGTGCTTTTACTATAGTCGTACCTATATATAATCCTCAGACCCAGCAGTATTTGATTGAAATGGCGGCATTATTAGCATGTCAGTCTCATGGCAAAATTATACCCCTGGCGATCGCTACTGCTGCTGCTCACATGGATGCACCCCAGTTAGAAGCATCTCTACAACGGAGTGAGTGGTTATTGAATAAAGCCACGACACAAAGTCGAGCCTTGGGCGTAGCCGCAGAACCAATGCTGCGAATTGATGATGCCTTTGCTCAAGGAATTAGCAGAGCAGCCCGCGAACAAAAGGCTAATTTAATTGTTATGGGTTGGGGTAAACGGACTGGGTTGCGAGCGCGTTTATTTGGGAATGTGATTGATGGTGTGCTTTGGGCATCCCATTGTCCAGTAGTGGTGACACGTTTAGTAGAATCACCGAAAAAAATTCAGCGGATCTTAGTACCAATAGAAAATTTAACAGCACCAACATTACAACCTGTACAATTTGCCCAGATGCTAGCAGAGGCAAATCAGAGCCACATTACTGTGCTGAATGTGTGCGATCGCCGCACTAGTTCTAGTAAAATTGCTTGGAGGCGATCGCATCTATCACTACTGGTATCAAAATTGGCTTTAGCCAATGCCCCAGAAATTCAAATCATTGCTCACGAAAATGTTGCCCAAGCAATTTTGCAGGCAGCAAGATTATATGACTTAGTAGTTTTACCTTTTATACGTAATCGCACCAGTCCTGGCGGATTAGCCATTAGCGATGTCACAACCCAGCTAGCCAGACAACTCACCTGCTCAATTATCATGCTTGGAGAACCGCAACGCACTCAAACCACAAATTTAATTATATCTACCACGGTTAGCAGCATTACATCTGCTGTATGATGTAAGGCAGAATACAGTTCAAGTAAGTGGACTTGGGCTGCGTTAGCGTAGTCCGCCGGAGGCATCAAATTTCCAAAAATATTGGCAATAAATGAATCGGCTGTAGGGATTTACATCTGTATTCTTTGCATATATTTGTAGCGCGAGTGTCAACCCGATCTCGACTAATTTTTGGTATCCAATTAAAAACTTAATAACCGTAAAAATACTTTATATTTTTGAAGATTTGATAAAGATCGGCTGAATAACAAGCAACTTTTAAACAATTTTTGTTATTTTGCTAATTGAATTCTTAAGAAAACAGGTAAAAATATAACAGAACTACAACTGTGAAAAAATAGGTCAGTTCAACAACAATTTTTGATTGAGCCTTATTCTTTTTTTTGTTTTGTATTTTTGTACCCAAGGTGGGTAATCTAAAAGTAAGTGCAATAGCTACTGAAAATATTTGTAAGTAACTGGGAAACTATGAGAATTTTGGTGACGGGCGGTGCTGGGTTTATTGGTTCCCATCTCATCGACCGACTAATGGCTGCTGGGCATGAAATAATATGCTTGGATAATTTTTACACTGGTCATAAACGCAACATTTTGAAATGGTTAGGCCATCCGTACTTTGAATTGATCCGTCACGATATTACCGAACCAATTCGGTTAGAAGTCGATCAAATTTATCATTTAGCTTGTCCTGCTTCACCAGTACATTACCAGTACAACCCAGTTAAAACTGTTAAAACTAACGTGATGGGAACCCTGAATATGTTGGGGCTAGCTAAACGTGTGAAAGCAAGGTTTTTCTTAGCTTCCACTAGTGAAGTATACGGAGATCCAGAAGTTCATCCCCAAACTGAAGAGTATAGAGGTAGCGTCAATCCCATTGGAATACGTTCATGCTATGACGAAGGTAAAAGAATTGCTGAGACTCTAGCATTTGATTACTACAGGCAAAATAAAGTTGATATTCGAGTTGTGCGGATATTCAACACCTACGGGCCGAGAATGTTAGAAAATGATGGTCGGGTGGTGAGTAACTTTATAGTTCAAGCCTTGCAGGGTAATCCTTTAACCGTGTACGGTGATGGTTCACAAACTCGTAGTTTCTGCTACGTTTCCGATTTGGTAGAAGGATTCATCCGCCTAATGAATAGCGACTACATTGGCCCAATGAACCTGGGCAATCCTGGTGAATACACAATTTTACAATTGGCACAAACTGTGCAAAATATGATCAATCCAGATGCGCAGATTAAGTTCGAGGCACTACCTTCTGACGATCCCCGACGTCGCCAGCCTGATATCACAAAGGCAAAAACTTGGTTAAATTGGGAACCTACCATTCCTCTGCAAGAAGGTTTAAAACTAACAATAGAAGATTTTCGTGATCGCGTTCAAAGCGATGTCAATAATTCAACCACCTGAGTTACGTCTAGCGTCGCTCTAAATTTTCATACAGGCTAATCCCATCAGTAGCTAGTATATTTAGTTGCTGAGTTTTCCGAAATGTGTAAGTGTAAAATTGAGAACTTCTTTTTGAAGATTAAGCCCAAATATAGTGAGGAGTTAAATAAATGCGTGTTTGCGTGATTGGTACTGGTTACGTTGGTTTAGTTACAGGCGCTTGCTTGGCTCATATTGGGCATGATGTAATTTGCGTAGACAACAACGAAGAAAAAGTTAAGTTAATGAAGTCTGGGCAGTCTCCAATTTTTGAGCCGGGACTCTCAGAAATTATGCAGTCTGCTATTCAAACAGGGAAGATTCATTTTACTAGCGATCTGGCGGCTGGAGTTTCCCACGGAGAAATCCTGTTTATTGCTGTGGGAACACCACCTTTACCTACTGGTGAAAGTGATACTCGTTACGTCGAAGCTGTAGCCCGTGGGATTGGGGAAAATCTCAACGGTGGTTATAAAGTCATAGTGAATAAATCTACAGTACCCATTGGCTCTGGTGACTGGGTGCGGATGCTTGTTCTAGATGGTGTTGCAGAGCGTCAGAAAACACTGATACCCGCAGGTGGAGTGCCGAGTGATGATAAATTACCTGAATTTGTAGCCGAGTTTGATGTAGTCAGCAATCCAGAGTTTTTGCGCGAAGGTTCGGCAGTTCACGACACCTTTAACCCCGATCGCATTGTATTAGGAGGCAATAGCCAAAGAGCAGTAGCCTTAATGCAACAGCTGTATGCCCCAATTGTAGAACGCAAGTACGCTGACGATCAATCTTTACCCCCTGTGCCAATTTTGGCAACAGACTTGAGTTCCGCGGAGATGATTAAATACGCCGCTAATGCCTTTTTAGCAACTAAGATTAGTTTTATTAACGAAGTTGCTAATATTTGTGATCGCGTCGGTGCTGATGTCACCCAAGTAGCTAAAGGTATCGGTCTAGATTCCCGCATTGGTAACAAGTTTTTACAAGCTGGTATTGGTTGGGGTGGTTCTTGTTTTCCCAAAGATGTCTCCGCTCTGATTCACACTGCTGATGACTATGGTTATGAAGCGCAGCTACTGAAATCCGCTGTCAGCGTCAACGAACGTCAGCGGTTGATTGCTTTGGAAAAACTCCAACAAGTTCTGAAAATTCTCAAAGGCAAAACAGTCGGACTACTCGGACTGACTTTTAAGCCCGATACCGACGATTTGCGCGATGCTCCAGCCCTAATTTTAATTGAGCAGCTAAACCGACTAGGAGCCAAAGTCAAAGCCTACGACCCCATTATTTCCCAAACAGGTATGCGTCATGGTCTTTCTGGGGTGTTAGTAGAAACCGATGCCGAAAGACTAGCTGATGGCTGCGATGCTTTAGTACTCGTTACCGAATGGCAGCAGTTCAGCACTCTGGACTATGTGAAGATGGCGAAACTGATGGCCCACCCCGTTATCATCGATGGTCGTAACTTCCTTGACCCCGAAACACTGATTCGTGCAGGATTCCAATATGTAGGTGTGGGAAGATAAAAAGTGATGAGCGATCAATAATGGATAAGAATTGCTTGCAATTTATAGTCCATAATTCCTAACTCCAACTCTTTTAAAAACTGAAAGATTTACAATACCGCCTAGAACTATCTAGGCGGTATTTAATTTTGTTTTAGAGCTTCGCACAAAAATGCTAAAAAAACCTGAATTCGACTGTTTATACCATTTTGGATTTTAGATTTTAGATTGTGAAACATCTATTGGATAAGTGTTTTAGTTTTCCATCTGTCGCAATCATTTTTCAAATTGGTATTATTCATAATAGTGTCCGTCTGATTAGTCTGATTAGCTAAATCTTGACTAAGCAAAATTGTCCCTTGCCGACTCGGAAAGGGACAGACTTGGACTTTAGTTCAAGGTAAGGAGAGGTTAGACGAACTTACATTAAAAAATTTTACTTGCCTTCTTTGCGTGAAACTATCATATTAAGCGCTATGTGGAATACGTTCAATTTCAGCATATCCACTGAAAATAATTTTTTGACCTTCAGTTTCTAAGCGGTTGAGGCGCATTTTCACTCCATCAAGGTCAAAACGATCCAAATCGACCATATTATCTAAAATTTCTACCAGCGCTACGCTCAAGGTCTGCGAGATTTCCCGTTGTGCTTCTGGCACTTGGTCAAGTTGAATTTTCGGATCTTTGAAAGAAACTCGCCGCCGCCTTTCAATACCTACAGTTAAAATCATGCTCAGGGGTACGAGTTCGCCATTGTTTAAATCTGCTTTTGCTACAAGCTGTAAGCGATTTTCTGGCAATAGCTGTATCTGAACATCCGTAAAGGAAACTGGTTCACCGCCAGATAATTCTGTCAGTGATGGCACGGTAAGGTTAAGCAAGCGCTTTTTCACCAGTTCCGCATTAAAGGCTTGGTTTATGCCTGCTTCTGATAATATGACTTGAGCGATCGCTTGAGTGGGCTGCTTAAGGCTAAGTTTGCCACTTAAAACCGAGCCGAAGTCAATGGCTACCGCATCAGTTTCAAACGACATCTCCTCAACCGCGAAATCTTTCCGAATCACCAAGCCACGACCGCTCATTTTGAAGCTATCAATGCTGCCTTGCAAGAGCTTGCTGGAGGGGTAGCAGCGCACAAAGACTTCTACTGACTCGCTTTGGGTAAACAGGTGGCGAATCGTTTGGCTGGCGACCGTGTTGAGCATCCGCTCTCCCCAATCTGTGCCTTTAGGATCTTGTAAACCAGTAAGTCCGCCGAACATGTGGTTTTGGGTCTCTAGAAGTTCTTTGTACTTTTGTAACAAATCGTGAAGAATACAGCAAGCGATCCCGTGATTAATTGTGCTGATGGATAGGTATAGAATGACTGATGACTTATAATTAGATGTATAATTTATTACTAGAGTTTTTATATTCGCATTAGACAAAGTAGGAACATGTGGTTTTGGGTCTCTAGAAGTTCTTTGTACTTTTGTAACAAACTCTAAAGAATACAGCAAGCGATCCTTGATGAATTGTGCTGATGGATAGGTATAGAATGACTGATAGTTAGAAGTTAACTGTGTCAAATATTACTGATTGTATTAAGTAATCTGAATGCTAGCACTATCTTTATATTTTAGTTCCAGAAAATCTTTAGTTACTCTAACTATAGAATCTCCATTTATATAA
>NZ_JABXKO010000084.1:0-23847 GCF_017114965.1 Nostoc sp. JL31 | reverse complement strand
AGTTCAAAGACTCATTAATGGAGTTCAAAGACTCATTAATGGAGTTCAAAGACTCATTAATGAAGTTCAGAGGCTCATTAATGGAGTTCAGAGGTTCATTAATGAAGTTCAGAGGTTCGCGCGTGATGTGCTACTCCTTCCACTACCTCTTTCTCTCACGATTTTTTTATGATGCGAGTCTCCTTCTTGGTGCATCGAGAACAACTTCCGCAACTGAAAAATCACGTTTAATTTTCAAGCTGTTGAGATAAGCGATCGGATCGTCAGCGTTAAAGGGAGTACCATCGAACAGTTGGATCGGTTGGCGAATATAGCTAATATCCAAACCTAATTCCCGTGCGGCGGTGCTGAAAACACGAACTCGACACACCCGTTCAACAACTTCTACCCAATTTCTGGGGAAGGGAGTGTCACCCCAACGCGCCAATTGACTCATAATCCAAATTTGTTCGGTGCGACTGGGGCGGTTGATCGCGGAATCGGAATAAAACTGGTGATGGGCATAGTCCCGCAACGGATGGTCTAAGTCACAGGTGAGATTATCTGGATCTTCGAGCTGAATGTATTCTAAATCAGTGCTGACGTACTCTCGCCCTGCTAAAATTTGCCGAATTTCTTGGGTATTTTCGGGATTTGCACAATAGTGACAAGCTTCTAACAAAGCTTTAGTCAAGGCAATATGCGTATTTGGATAATTTTCTGCCCAATCTTCCCGCACACCAAGAACTTTACCTGGGTGTCCCAACCAAACTTCTAAATCGGTAGCGATGGTAAAGCCGACATTTTCCACAGCAGCGCGGTAGTTCCAAGGTTCACCCACGCAGTAACCATCAATGCTTCCGGCTTTTAGGTCAGCTACCATCTGCGCTGGGGGAATGGTTTTCATGTCCACATCGCTATCGGGGTCAATTCCACCAGCTGCTAGCCAGTAACGCAGCAGCAAATTGTGCATAGATGCGGGATGCACTACTCCCATTGTGTGCCTTTGTTCGTGGGTAAGAATCAGATGATTTCTGAAGTCAGATAAGGTTTGCACGCCTTGATCGTAAAAGCGTTTTGCTAAGGTGATGGCGTTACCGTTGCGAGTCATGGTGAGGGCGGTGACAACGGGCAAAGGTTGGTTATTATGTCCTCCCAAAGTTAGCCACATCGGCATCCCTGAAGGCATTTGAGCTGCATCCAAATAACCACCACTTATGCCATCTTCTATACCCCGCCAGCTACTTTCCCGCACGAGGTTAACTTCATCTAAACCATGTTTGAGAAAGAAACCTTTTTCTTTAGCAACTGCTAAAGGGGCGCAAGCTGTCAGAGGTAAAAAGCCAATTTCTAGGTTAACTTTTTCTAATCCATGACGGGCAACGTCGGCAGTTTTTCTCGCCCGAATTTTTTTGATGCGTTTCTGCTGATTGAGGAAGTAAATCATCTCACTCCGCAAGCTGTAATAGCTGGGATGTTCTACTACTTCCATCCGCTTGCGGGGTCTGGGAATATCCACTTCTAAAATGTCGCCGATTTTAGATTCGGGGCCGTTAGTTAACATCACGATTCTGTCAGATAACAGCACGGCTTCATCGACATCATGTGTCACCATCACGGCGGTAACTTCATTTTCTTCGCAAATTTGCATCAGTTGTTCTTGCAAATTGCCGCGTGTGAGTGCATCCAATGCGCCAAAGGGTTCATCTAGCAGGAGTAATTTGGGACGAATCGCTAAGGCGCGGGCGATCGCAACTCGCTGCTTTTGTCCACCTGATAACATTCCCGGCTGTTTGTCAGCATGGGGACGCAAACCCACCATATTTATATGTTTTTCGATAATGGCGTTGCGTTCGGCTGCGGGTAAACCCTTCATTACCGAGTCCACGGCGAGGGCAATATTTTCTCTTACCGTCCGCCAAGGTAATAGCGAATAATTTTGGAAAACCACCATCCTGTCTGGGCCGGGTTTGGTGATTTTTTGTCCTTCGAGAGTGACAATACCTTCAGTTGGCAAATCCAAACCCGCAATCATATTTAATAGAGTGGATTTACCGCAACCGGAGTGACCAATCAAAGAAATGAATTCTCCTTTTTTAATTTGGAGGTCGATTCCTTTGAGGGCGATATATTTGCCACCACCAGTTAATTCAAAAACTTTTTCAATTTGATCGACAGCTACAAACATAAGATATTTGGTATTTGGTATTTGGTATTTGGTATTGGTCATCTAAAAGAGGCGGAGGGGTGGGGTGCGGGGGACAGAGAGGAAAACTCCTCTCCCTTGCTCCCTGCTCCCCTGCTTTTTCCCCATTACCTATTTCTGTTCTGCTGGTAAAATCTTGTTTTGAAGCCAACCCATTGCTTTATCTAGCAACAATCCAACAATGCCGATATAAACTAGAGCCAAAATTACTTCGCTGACGTTGTTATTTTGATAGGCATCCCAGATAAAAAACCCGATTCCGACAATACCGGACATGACGATTTCGGCGGCGATAATTGCTAACCAAGCTAAACCTATCGCAATTCTCAAGCCGGTAAAGATGTAGGGTAATGCCGCCGGAATCAAAATATTAGTGAAATATTCTTTGCGGCTAAGTTGCAGAACCTTAGCGACGTTGTTGTAATCTTGGGGAATTTGCGTAACACCGACAGCAGTGTTAATTAAGATAGGCCAAATTGCCGTAATGAAAATTACGAATAAGGCTGCGGGTTCGTTTTGTCGTAAAGCTGCTAAAGAAATCGGAACCCAAGCTAGAGGTGGTACAGTCCGCAGTAGTTGAAAGATGGGGTCTAATGCTTTGGACATGGTTTTATTCACCCCAATCAAAATGCCTAAACCAATACCAACGATCGCAGCTAGGGTATAACTGATAGCAACCCGTTGCAGACTAGCGAGAATCTGCCAAAATAAACCTTTATCAATGCCACCTCGGTCATAAAACGGCCAGAAAATCAGAACCCAAGTGTCTTGAATAACTTGTATCGGCCCTGGTAATGTCGCTCCTGGAGTCCAGGCGAAGAGTTGCCAGAGAACGAGGAAGATGGCGATCGCGATCGTTGGTGGTATCAGGTCAGGAAATTGCTTTTGCAGACTGGCTATAAAGCTATTATTAAATCTAGGGCTTGCAGGGCGTTTTTGGGCGAGTGTCATGATGCTGCATTCTCCTCAAATTTTATTTGTTATTTATCCTTCGTAAATAATCGATATCTCTAGACGCGATTCATCGCGTCTCTACAAGAGATTAATCGTGTCTCTACTTTTTGATTTTGAGACTCTTGAGATATTGTTCTGGTTTTTCGGGGTCAAATTTGATGCCATCAAAAAACTCTTCTACACCACGGGATGTATTTGTGGGAATGTCAGCAACGGCGATGCCAGCTTCTTTTGCAGCTTCTTTCCAAATATCTTCGCGGTTGACTTTGTTGATAAGTTCCTTCGCTTTAGCAGCATTATTATCTAGGTAATCTTTTGGTAAGAATCCCCAACGAACATTTTCAGTGATGAACCATAAATCATGACTCTTGTATGGATAAGAAACACTACCTTTCTCATCTTTCCAGTAATAAGCAGCCATTGATTTATCATCAATTTTGCGACCATCACCCATGTCATACTTCCCTTGGTATGGATCAGCCAGGATTTCGGGTGAAGAAAGATTGAAATAATTTCGTCCAGCCAAAATTTCAGCCGCTTCTTTGCGATTATCAAAATTATCTAACCACTGTTGAGCTTCCATAATTCCTTTTAAAATTGCTTTGGTAGCCTTGGGATTTTTATCAACCCAATCGCCTCTCATGGCGAGGTATTCTTCAGGATGATTCTTCCAAATTTCTGCGGTTAATGCTGCTACGTAGCCGATTTTGTCTTGCACCAGGCGATAAGGCCAGGGATCGCCTGTACTAAAGGCATCCATTGTTCCTGTTTTCATGTTGGCTACAGTTTGCGCGGCTGGTACTGTGAGCAATTTGACATCTGCATCCGGGTCTAAGCCACCTGCTGCTAACCAGTAGCGAATCCACAAATCTTGGTTGACATGGGGAAAGGTGAATGCAGCAGTGAAGGGTGTTGAGGATTTTAATTCCTTAAATAAAGACTTAGCGCTGGCGAGTTGTAAACTAATACCTTTGCCTTGATGCTTGCTGGCGATCGCAATTCCATTTCCATGTGTAATCAATTGACATAATACATACATGGGAATTTTTTGATTGCCCTTGGTAATTAAACCTTCTGTAATTAAATGTGGCATTGGCATCTGCCATTGACCGCCATCTATCCCACCACCGCCAGAACCAATTTCTACATTGTCTCTGGCTGCACCCCAAGAAGCTTGTTTGGAAAGGTCAACATTAGTCATGCCATACTTGGCAAAAAAGCCTTTTTCTTTAGCAATAATTAAAGGAGCCGCTTCTACAATGGGAATATATCCCAACTTGACTGTAGTAGTTTCTGGTGTTTGTTCAGGGCTAATATTAGCAACAGTTTGAGCCGTTGGCTGTGCTTGACTGCTTCCACCAGTGAGGTTTTCAGGAGGATTACCCAAACAGCCTTTGAGGAATACAGCACCCGCAGATACTCCGACTGTAAAGATGAATTTGCGGCGAGAAATTTGATTAAAAAATTCTGTCATAAATATCTCCTGAAAACGTAAATGTTATTTTTTATAGCTATGACAATTTAGGCAAAAAACCTTGGTTTCTTGCATTATTAATGATTAATCAAGCTATATTTGACCAAGCGATCGCAGCCATTTCATCAATGAAATAGCTACCTGTATAAAAACTCGGCTAATTTATTGGCTCTGCTTTTTTAATGTGATGCAGAGGTATCATTCACCTTGTTGAAATTAGTTTACAGCCTTTGAAGCCGAAATTGTTAACTTGGAGTGGAGATTATTAAACAAATATTAGATTGGATGTATAAGTAAAAATTTATCTATTATCCTCAACTATAGGAATAATTTTTAATATATAAACTCTTATCTATGAAGACTATTATGTTTAATTTATGATTTTATGTCTCTGTTTATTTTCTAACTTAATTTTAGTCATAATGTGTCATATATAAGTTTTCATTTATCATGACTATCATGTTGAGACTATGATTTATCTAGCAACTCTATTTGATTTGGAAATACCAAGAGGCTCAGATCCCCGACTTCTTCAAGAAGTCGGGGATCTTTCTATTCGTAACTCCTACATGGATTGCTATATCACATCCAGATAATTAGTTATGATTGTCTCAACCAAGCAAACAATTGTGAGTATTTTAAGTAGTATATTCGGCGTTAATCTTCACGTAGTCATAACTCAAATCACAACCCCAAGCTTTACCCACACCATGACCATTGCCAACATTAACGGAGATTAACACCGTATCCTGTTGGAGATAAGCACCCGTCGCTGCTTTTTTTAAATAAGCACTAGCTGCTCCACGATCAAATTGCAGAGGTTGCCCATTTTCTAACATTAAGAAATTCCCTAGCTTAATTTGCAGGTTTTCTTGCTCAAAGGGCACACCTGCACGTCCAGCGGCGGCGGCGATGCGTCCCCAGTTGGGATCACGTCCAAAGATTGCAGATTTAACTAAGGATGAACCGGCGATAGTTTTGGCTATTTGTCGGGCTGAGAGTTCGTCATGAGCGCCAGTCACTTCCACTTCAATGAGACAGGTTGCACCTTCACCATCACGAGCGATCGCTTTGGCTAAATGCTGACAAACTGCTGTTAACATCGCCTCTAATTTCTCTGCTTCTGCGCCCCATTCTATAATTGCTGGGGTGCGAGATTGACCATTTGCCAAGGCAATTAAGCTGTCGTTGGTGCTGGTATCACCATCCACAGTGATAGAATTAAAGCTTCTATCAGCTGCCCTTGCTAACATCTGTTGCCAAAGGTGAGGCGAAACCACAGCATCACAAGTCACAAATGCCAGCATGGTTGCCATATTAGGGTGAATCATACCGGAACCTTTAGCAATGCCGCCAATTCGTACCGGGCGGTCGCTTATAGTTGTCTCTAAAGCAATAGATTTTGTTACCAAGTCTGTAGTGATAATCGCACCGGCGGCGGCATCTGAGCCTGTTTGTGATAGTGCTGCTACTACTTTGGGAATTCCACTTCGCAAAGCATCCATCTTAATTCTTTGACCAATCACACCAGTGGAAGCCAATAACACAGATTCAGACGAGATGTTCAAGGCTTGGGCTATTGCCAGAGCAGATTCTAGGGTATCAAGGTAGCCTTGAGTTCCTGTAGCGGCGTTTGCTTGTCCGGCGTTGCAGAGGATGGCACGAGCGCTTTGTTTGGCTTGCAAGCGTTGGCGACAATATTCTACACAGGCAGCTTTCACTTGGCTGGTGGTGAACACACCAGCTGCGATCGCTTCCACCTCTGAGAATATCAAAGCTAAATCTGGCAACCCCGAAGGTTTCAATCCTGCGGTAATTCCCGCCGCCTGATACCCCCTTGGTGCTGTGATACCACCTGTTATTTCTTGCCAATCTGCCATTATTTTTCCTTACAACTATCAGGTTGGATAGGTCAATTTGTACTTTACAAAAGTGCTGAGTTAGGAGTTACGAGTTAAGAGTTATTAGTTTCCCCCTACTCCCCACTCCCTTTTATTGTGAGTTTATTTGCTGATGGCAATAATAATGCACCAGTTGGCGATTGGCATAATTGTTTTTACCTTTCTTATGACGAAAAACCAAAACAAAAAAAGAGAGCCACTTTGGTCACTCTCTAGATCGTCAGGATACATCTGCTTACTGATCTCTCTGATTTACTTTTTAAGGGTTAATACTTATTTATTGAGATTATTTCTAAAAATTTTTGAACTTTATCCGTAAATACCATGAAAATAAAATAAAAAAGAGAGCTACTTAGGCAGCTCTCCAGATCATCAGGGTGCATCTACTTACCACAGCATATCATTTTACGTATGAGGGTTGTCACCAGCTTTTATATGAAGATTGTGTGAAGCAAGACCGGGAAAATACTTAGTTGGGGAATTGGGCATTGGTTATTTCCCCTTTGCCCCTCTGCCCCTCATGCTTCCTCACCCAACAAAGTTAGCTTGACAAGCTCACTAGGCGTTCAGTTTTTTCTCGACCAATTCGTTAGTCAGCTTAGGATCGGCACGTTTGTCTGTCTTTTTCAGAACTTGTCCAACAAAGAAGCCTTTGAGGTTAGTGTTACCGTTGCGATACTTTTCTAGTTCTTTGGGATTGGCGGCTATGACTTCATCAACAATTGGTTCCAGTACACTAGGATCGGTGATTAACTCTTGGCCGGCAAAGGCTTTTTCAGGAGAAATACCACTAAGCAAATCTGGCAACTTTTGTTTAGCTTGAGCATTGCTAATTTTGCCCGTTTCAATGCGAGTGATGATATCTGCTAAATTGGTGGGAGTCAGTCCGATTTGAGTAATAGTGAGTTTTTGCTTATTGAGGTGGGCTGCAATATCTTGAGTAATCCAGTTGGCAGCAGCTTTGGCATTTGCTCCAGATGCGATCGCAGTTTCAAAATATTCGGCTATTGAACGATCTTCTGTTAAAACTCGCGCATCGTAAGGGGAAAGCCCCAACTCACTTTCGTAATGATGGCGTTTTTGGGCTGGTAGTTCTGGTAATTCGCTACGCCATTGCTCTAATTGTGCATTTGACACCTCAATTGGTGCTAAATCTGGTTCGGGGAAGTAGCGGTAATCGCTAGAACCTTCTTTCACGCGCATACTACTTGTGCATTGAGCGCCTTCTTGCCACAGCCGAGTTTCTTGGATGATGCGATCGCCTGCTTCGATGGCGGCGATTTGGCGCTCAATTTCATAGTCAATCGCCCGTTGGATGGCGCTGAAGGAGTTCATGTTTTTAATTTCTACTTTGGTGCCAAATTCCTTTCGTCCTACTGGACGCACGGAAATGTTGACATCGCAGCGCAGAGATCCTTGTTCCATGTTGCCGTCACTCACGCCGAGATATCGGACAATCCGGCGCAACTCTTCGGCATATTCAGCAGCTTCTACTCCAGAACGTAGATCGGGTTCGGAAACAATTTCTACTAATGGGATGCCTGCGCGATTGTAGTCTACCAGAGAATAGGAAGAACCAGAAAGGCGATCGCTACCTGCGTGTACCAATTTTCCCGCATCTTCTTCCATGTGCAGACGCGTAATGCCAATGCGTTTGCGAATCGGATTACCCTCAGCATCCACCAACTCAATTTCTAACCAACCATGTTCTGCGATCGGTAGATCGTATTGAGAAATTTGGTAATTTTTCGGTAAATCTGGATAAAAATATTGTTTCCGGTCAAATTTACTATATTTAGCGATTTGACAATTTAGTGCTAAACCAGCTTTGACTGCGTATTCTAATACTTTTTCATTGAGTACAGGTAAGACCCCAGGTAAACCCATACAAACCGGGTCAATGTTAGTATTGGGGTCAGAGCCGAATGCCGTAGAGCTATTAGAGAAAATCTTGGTATTAGTACTCAGCTGACAATGGGTTTCTAAACCAATAATCGCTTCATACTCAGTTTTTACAGTCGTCGCAGTGGTCATAATATCAATAATTTGGGCATAATCCTTGTAGTGGTACTATTGTAGCGGCGTATTGAGTTGCTCTGAAGACGGTTATTTGGGTGAGCAATGCTTACCCTGTTGAGCTTGAAAAGGGAGACGCACATCTAAGGTGAAGAAAATCTTAATCATTGGTTCTGGAGGTGCTGGTAAATCTACCCTAGCCCGCGAACTCGGAACCATCTTAGGTTTAGAAGTGATTCACTTGGATGCTTGGTACTGGAATCCTGGTTGGGTTGAGACTCCAAAAACTGAATGGCAGAGCATAATCCAAGACCTAACCCTACGATAATCTTGGATTATGGATGGTAATTATGGCGGTACTCTCGACGTTCGTTTGTCGGTTGCAGAGACGGTATTTTTTTTGGATTTTCCCCGGCTTTTATGTTTATCACGAGTGATTAAACGTCGCTTCATCTATGCTGGACAATCTAGACCTGATATGGCATCAGATTGTCTTGAAAGATTAAACTGGGAATTTCTCAAATATATCTGGTCATACCCAATTATTCGTCGTCCTGGAATTTTAGAAAAACTTAGTCAAGTAACACCAAATCAGCAAGTTATTATTCTCCGCAAACCAATAGAAGTTAGAGATTTTTTGCAAAATATTTCACACAATTCAGATTTAATCAATTGATTTTTATGAAAAAAAAATGAATAAATAATATATAAAGTATATATTGTTACTTATGTGTTAGCCAATTACCAAAAAACTAGATTAAATTACTATGATAAAGTATGAAATTAGCAAATTATGGTAGGGAGCAACTCAGATTATGATTGATGTCAAAACAGCAGTAAATGCTGCATATCAATATATAAAATCCATACAAGATATAATGGGTTCTTCATTAGGAGATTTGAGACTGGAAGAAGTTGAACTTTCTGAGGATAAAAGCTTCTGGTTGATTACTTTAGGGTTTGATATTCCTAAAAAACCTCCTAAAAGCCGATTGGAAGATTTAATTCCTCCCTCTCTTACTTCAACCCCTGTGTTGTATGAACGAGAATATAAACTTTTTAAAGTGAATTCTCAAACTGGCGAAGTAGAAGCAATGAAAATTAGACAAGTATGAAAGATTTGATTGCTTCCCTTGTTCGTCGTTATTGCCAAAAAGGGGTTTTAATTGATACAAATATTCTGCTTCTCTTTTTAGTTGGGAGCGTCAATCAAGAACGAATAACTAAATTTAATCGAACCCAGCAATTTATACCAGAAGATTATGAGCTTCTGCTAGAATTTATTGCACGCTTTCAAAAGCTTGTAACAACTCCGAATATTCTGACAGAAGTTAATAGCCTTGCAAATCAACTTGGTGAACCGGAACGTTCTCAGTGCTTTGCAATATTTGCTCAATTTGTTAAAAATGTTGCTCTTTTGGATGAATACTACGTAAATAGTTTAGATGCGGTTAATACTGAAAAATTTGTCAAGTTCGGACTTACTGACAGTGGAATCCTAACTTTATCTAAAGGGAAGTATCTTGTACTAACTGATGACTTCAAGCTAGCAAGTTATCTTCAGAGTGTAGAAGTTGACGTGATTAACTTTAACAATATTCGTGTCTTTAACTGGAAGTAAAAATATGAAATTATTTTGGAAGGGTTAATTTCTATAATTTTTATATATAAATTAAAAAATGCCTGGGAGTGTTGCCGTGTTTCCACCCCAGACATTTTTTATTCTTAACTTGCTCCTCACACACAAATAGATAATATCACTACTTCTATCAAATGGCAAGTATATTGAGTGACAATTCTAAAACCACACAGGCAATCCAATTTCTGACCAATTAAAAAGCGCTTGGGAGTGTTGCCGTGTTTCCACCCCAGGCGCTTTTTATTTTTAACTTGCTCCTCACACACGACTAAAACATATCACTAGTCCAATGCAAAAGCAAGTAAATTATGTGACACTTTTTCAACTGCACACCTTACGGTCAATAATTTAGTGTAAAAAGTGACGTACACCAGTTAAGACCATCAGCAAACCCAGTTCGTTAGCAGCTTTGATTGAATCTTTATCGCGCAAACTTCCCCCTGGTTGGACAATGGCTGTAATTCCTGCTGCCGCGGCTGTTTTGACTGAATCATCAAAGGGGAAGAATCCGTCACTGGCTAAAGTTGCACCTTTGGCTTTTTCTCCAGCTTGTTCTAGAGCTATTTTAACTGAGCCAACGCGGTTCATTTGACCAGCGCCTACTCCTAGTGTAGTGCGATCGCTCGTAACAACAATGGCATTAGATTTAACGTGTTTGCAAACTTTCCAAGCAAATAGCAATTCGGCTAATTCGCTCTCAGTGGGTTGACGTTCAGTCACAACTTGCCATTGACTGGCGTCAGCAATCACATCATCGCTAGCTTGGACAAGGAAACCACCTGCGATCGCTTTCACTGTATCCTTAGGGCCACTGCTCAAATCAGCTAGAGTCAAAACCCGCACGTTAGATTTCTTAGCCAGGATTTCTTGGGCTTCTGCGTCACAACTTGGTGCAACCACACATTCTAAAAATGTTTTAGTTAACTCGCTAGCTGTAGCCGCATCAATCGGACGGTTGAGTGCGACAATCCCACCAAAGGCAGAAGTCGAATCAGCATTAAAAGCTTTTTGATAAGCTTCGGAAATTGTACTTCCCAATGCCGTACCACAGGGATTTGTATGTTTGATAATCGTTGCTGCTGGAGTATCAGTGAACTCAGCAATGATTCGGCGTGCGGCTTCTAAATCAACTAAGTTATTGTAACTAAGTTCTTTACCTTGCAGTTTCGTTGCGGCTGCCCATCCCGTTGGGGTACTACCAGTTTGATACCAGGTGGCGGGTTGATGGGGATTCTCGCCGTAACGCAGAGATTGCAATTGTGTGCCACTAAGGGTGTACTGCTCTGCTTCTGCTAGGTAAGATGCGATCGCTTGATCGTAACTAGCAGTGTGCGAAAATCCTTTTAATGCCGCTTTTTGCCGAAACTCTAGGGATGCTACGCTGTTATTTTGGCGCAATTCCTGCAAATACTCGTCATACTGTGCCGGATCGCATAATACAGCCAGATGAGCAAAATTTTTCGATGATGCCCGTAGCATTGCTGGCCCACCAATATCAATCTGTTCAACAGCTTCTAATAATGTTACCCCTGGTTTAGCGATCGTTTCCTCAAAAGGATATAAATTCACCACCACTAAATCAATCGGGCGAATTTGGTTATTTTCTAAATCTGTAATATCTTGGGGAACATCTCGCCGCGCCAAAATCCCACCATGAATTCGGGGATGCAGCGTTTTGACTCGACCACCCAAAATTTCTGGTGAACCTGTATAATCTGCAACTTTTGTGACAGGGAGTCCCGCATCTTTGAGTGCTTGGGCTGTTCCCCCACTGCTGATTAAATCAAAGTCAAATTCTTCAACCAAGCTACGGGCTAGGTCAATTAAACCAGTTTTGTTAGATACACTCAGCAGGGCTAGACGCGCCATTGATCAATTCCTTAAAAGTAGGCTAGAAGCGAAGGATCTCAAGTTTTGCATAAGCCTTGGTTTACTTCAAGACCATGAGGAATAATAGCGTTAATTATCATCTAGCCATCACTTTTATCAATTAAGACTGCTACAGATGGCAGGCATTGTGCCAGTGCGACATTTATTCTTCCTCTTCTTCCTCATCCATAATATCTAATTCACTTATGTAATTAATATATTCTTCATGATATTCTCGCTGTTCTAAAAGCCTGTCTACTCCATCAATATTAATTTTATTTAAAACCTCTCTTGCCGCTTTCATAGCTTGTTTCTTCATTATCAGTTTATTTTTATTTGATGAAAATTCTAATAATCCTTCTGCCACTAAAGCATTAATTATCTCAAAATCAAATCCATTCCAACAGTTAACGCCAGTAAAATTTTCTTTAGACTTTTCACGACTATTGTTAAGGTACTCATTATGTTGATCTCCACTTGAAAGGTATATAATCATTAAATATAAAGGTTTCATAACTGCGTAACGCTCTTGAAAAATCCTTAAACTTTCTTGTTGGACTTCAAATTCATCTGCAAGATTACAAGCTCTACTATAGGCTTCTTCTTGATTCTTGTAAAACCAAGTAGTTTTTATTAAGTCTGGTTCTTTAGTACACTCTGCTAGAAAATTTTTGCCAAAAATATCTGATTCTGGAAGTTCAAAAACAGTAATTTTCCAATTTTTTCTGTTTTTACTAAAGATTTCTTTTTTATTTGTCAGCAATCTTTGTGTTTCTGCTTGCTCTTTAGCTTTCTTTTTTAACAACAGTTGTTCGCGTTCTGCTTGTTCTCTAGCCTGTTTAATTTCATAAGCATCATCACAAATATTTAGCTTCTTATTAACCTCTTCCCAGAATTCACTATCTTTTGCATATAGACCTTTTTGAGTCAAGCTATCAATAAATTCTTGACCACAGAGTTGAATAGCATTTTTTTTCAATGCTGGTAAGTTAGTAAATGCTTCAAAATTATTTTTATCCATTTTTGCTTTTTAGAAAAAATTAAAATTTACATTAGTTCTGCTTGTAAATTTATACTCATTAATTTTCCCCTGATCTTTTCAAAGATACACATTATCATGTAAAAAATTATTTGTGTAAGAAATCTTAAAAAAAGTATTAGAAAGGTAAAACATATTTATCTTGACAGATTAGACACATTTAAGATATTAAAAATACAGAGTCCATTTGCTGAGACTGTAAAGTTCAAGCAAATGAAGCAGTCGTAATACTGAAAATTACAAAGGAAATAATTATGCCTTCACAAGGTACTGGCGCTAACGTTGACCCGCGATCGCTTAACCCGTCTATTGACCTCGCTACAGTCATAGAGCTACTTGCTCAAGCTATTTCTCCTAGCAGTAATCAGGCAAATACTGACCAGCTAAATCCTAGAGGGATGCAGCTGTTTGAATTTGATGACAAACAAAATAAACGCCTGAGAATAAGTACTTCAGCCGTTATGTATCGGTTATTTGCGCAACCTAAATTTAAAGAAGCTTTGAAACCTGCTCCTGGCAGTGGGTTTATTCAAAACTTATCCATGCCAGCATACGGTAATAGGTCGCGCGTTGGCGGCTGTTTGAGTGATGGTAATGCTACAAAGTTACCTGGTGCGATAGACAGATTAATGGCTGCTATTGACCAAGCACTGAATACTGCTGTGCCTTCCGAGAGCTTGTTATCAACATTGCTGTTAGATGACCCTGATAAGCAACTCAAACATCTTGCTAAAAAAGCAGGTACGAGTTTCCAGAATATAGCCAATACTGCCAACCTCGTACATATAGCATTTCAAGCTGGAGATACTAAAGATAACAAGTCTGTGGCGACGGTTATTTGTGCGCGCGAACGAGTTGAAAATACTGATTATTTTGAGCAAATGTGCAGTGCTGCCTCAGAATATTTAGAAAACGAACTTGACAACGATGAAGATGATGTTAATTCATCGATCGCAACTTTAAAAGAAGAAAAAAATCGATATGATAGCCAAATCGAGCGCTTTTTAAATTTTATAGACGACGAAGCATTGTCACGAGTCCGATTGACAATTAGCTTTCGGATTATGGAAGCGATCGCAGAAAATGCCCGATCGAGTAACGACCCAGATTACCAACTTTTAGTAGAGTATGTCAATCGAATACTCACTCTAGTTGAATCTGCTAAAGAAGAAGGCTATACGGTTGATTTAACGGCTCATTTCGGTAGTGCAGCTGAGTTCGACTTGGCAGATGAACTTAGCAAAGCGACCTTTTATTATTGTCTAGCTGTTTGGCCTGAGTGGAAAACTCAAATTTTCGAGCAAAAGACTAAAAATCAAGTAGAGCGTGAAGTAAGTTATCGTTTTCGAGTCAATGGGCAAAATCCAGAATTAGGCAAACCTGCTTTTGAAGTACGACTCGATCAAATTAGAGAATATTTACTGAGTAATGATGAATCTTCCTTACAAAAACCTTGGGAAATTTGTCGTCGTTTAGCTCAACTTATCTTTTTGGCAGTCGTCGTTCCCAAAAAGGACGAGGAACCGCTAACTAAAGAATCACTAACAGAAATGGTGAATCAACTCCTAGCAAATTTTAAATCGCAGGGTACAGAAGCTATTCGCCAGACTTTAGAAGAATTACAGGAACGTTCCGAGTCAATGAAGTCAATTGCCAAGGCTCTGATGAAAGTACTGCGCGACAGGAGCCAGAAAGTAGTATCTCAAGTTCAGGATCGCTCCTCACAACAATTCATCTGTGTAAAAAGCAGCATCATTAATTGGGATCGGCTAGAAGGGGCAACATTAGGTGTGAGAAAGTTGCTTGTAGAGCCACAAGAAAATTCCAGCGAAAAGGTTGAATGGTTCAAACATATTGAAATTTGTGAGCAACCAGCAACATCAGGACTTCTATTTTCGGTTAAGGTTACTGCCGAGCTTTCGGAATATGACTTAAAAACTAAAGATACATTTAGTCAATTGCGGGCAAAGCGTTTATTGCCGCAGAAACTCCTCCAAGTTTGTTGGGTTCCTCGTTCTTGGAAGAGAGGAGAAGATCGTCAATGGACTTATGAGCTATCTACAAATGCTTCTCAATTTGCTGGGTGGGCATTATCAGCCGCAATCATAGTGGAATACGATGTTGAAACTGTGAGGCGGCGAGCAAATACAAGAGAATCTGAGGAAAATAAGCAGTATCATGCAGCCGCAGTTACCGCCTTTGCTGTGCTAGTTTACTGTTGTTTGTGGCAAATTATTACACGATTGCAAAAACGTCGTCAGAAGGAAAAATCGGTTGATTTTACAACCTTAATGCTGCGACTGCAAGAAACAGGAAAACAACTAGATGAAGATAAGGACAAGAGCGGCGATGCTTATATTTATGCAGCCGCCCAAACCTTAGAAGCCATACTAGGTGAAGATACCCCAATCCGAATGCAGGGACTTATTCTAGATAATCTGGTGAAAAAACCTAAACAAACGCAAGATTTTATTAAAGCTGGTACTTTTAAGGCGTTTTTAAGTGCATTTCCACTTTGCATTAGTAGCCCAGATTCTAATTCAGCCCCCAAGATTGGTTTAATTTCTTATGCAAGCCGTCCCTGTAACGAGGGAAATTTTCCTAATGATGAAGAAAAGGCATATCTTTTTCTGACTCAAAGTTATATTGCTACATCTGTTAGTGAACCGTTTATCGGTTATGAACTTAAAAGAGAACGGATGCAGTCTGATGTGCTTGATTCTCCAGAACAACTGAAAACGCAACGCCTAGTTCAAGAAGAAATTCGTCACCTCAGAGCTAAAGGATGTCAGCACATTATTTTATTAGCTCATGCCTATGGCGATCGCCGCATTAATCGAGCCGCAGATAACAATTCTTCTTTAATACCTACAGAATTTTTAGAAGCAGTCTTTCAAACTTTTCCTGATATCAACATTTACCCAATGGTGCGGGATGTATTTCCGGCTACACGCTTGCGCGAACGAGGTTACAGTGAAGCGGCATTTGAAATTTTGCAAGCAGGAGATCATTCAGGTTTTCCGCGATCTGTTAAGGCAGACTACTTTCGTGATTTAATTCCGGTTTATACTTTTGCCACACTTCATGCTATTCAAGCAGAAGAGCGCTTACAATCTGGTTTCTGCATTTATTTCTTAGTATCGGATAGAAAAGTTAGCAATATTAATTGGACTGAACGCGCTCGTCAGCATTTGATTAATCCTGATTCAGAATCTCGTATTAATCCTTGCTTACTAGCTGTACTACGGGGCTTGCATTTTATTGAAGCTGAACGAGGTGTGTACAGAAGTCAACTTAGCCCAGTCCTAGATCCATTTAGTTGGATATCGCCTAATACAGTTGAAGAGGCTGGTGAAGTCAAAGTTCTTCATACCCGCCGCAAAGGACAGGTATTACTTAATTATCGCGCTGTACTTACCCACGTTTCTCAAGTTCTGCACAGGAAGTAATGGAATCATCCTTTCTACAACAAGCCTCTATTTGGGGACAGGTATTTGAAATTGCTGTTAAACGCGGTGTTTTACAACAGTTGATTCATAGAAACTTACTTTTGAACGATCATCCTGTTCTCCAGCCTTGGCAATCTCACAAAAATTCAGATATCTCCCACCAACTGGTGAAAGAATTCAAAATAACAGATGCCAATAACAAAGAATGGGTGGAAACAATGCTACGTCATCTGCTGGTACTCGGCTATGGTTTAGGTTGGACAGCAATGCGTGAGTGTCTCAACCACAGTCAAATTAGACAACCTAAACTAGAAGCAATTTGGTGTCCGTTGACACTCCCATGTCAACAAATGCAACGGGATGAAGAAAAAGAAGAGACAGCAAAAGCATTTCAAGAAGCTTTCAAACTACCAGGAAAACCAGATGAGAACTTAGTCAACCGAGGACAACCAGCCAGAGCCGATTTTATTTTATGGCTGTCCAACGAATTTAGTCCAAACAGAAACACAGAGGAAATAATACCCTCTGAAGACTTTAAAAGTGCCTTCTCCCAGCCAAAAGATATAAAACGCAAAAAAATTGAGAACTTAATTATCTGTCTGGAATTTTCCTATAACGCACCCATCAAATTTGCAGATTTTCAAAAAGAAGCACCTCATAGAGAAGAAATGAGTCGCTATGCCCGTTACATTGAATCACGGGGAGTCTTCTCTAGAGTTTGTGCAGAGGTTGAAGGTGAAGAATTTTCACTCTCTAAAAGGTTGGAAAATTTTCTTTCAGCATTTAGTGGTCAAGATAAACCATTATTTAAGCTCTGTCAGGCATCATCTTATACAGATCGCCTGATTCATCTGTTACACGTGCATAAGCGATTAGAAGGGAGTTGTAACGCCAGAGTGATCGCTGTCACATCCAATGGTATTGAAAGTCTTACGGCTCAATTCTTCGGTGTGGAACCAGAACCAGATACTAGAGCCAAGTTAATGAAATCATTGGGAAAAGCATATTGCCAGGCTAAACATTCAAAGGATGATGAGCCACTCGATCTAGATGCGGAAATCCAGTTGGTGTTCAAGAAACTCTTGAAAGGGCTACCCTCTGCTTTTAAAGAACAAGCACAACATCTAGCTGAAAAACCAACTCTAGGCCAATACTCCCACTTTCTCTTTCAGGAGAATGTGACGGACTTCTACAACCCAATGGGTGAAATTAGCAAGGCTGAGGCGATCGCATCTATTGAAGACAACGACGCATTACTTGAGTTCTTTGGAGGCAATTCTGTTACACAAATTGCCGATTGTATCAATGAAATCAGCCCCGATAAGGCAACAATTCCTCTGCGACAAGTACACGAGGCAGCAGTATTTGCTGGTATAAGTTCTGCTCAAGTCGGTAAAATTAACGTCCTAGCTTTGGAAGGAAATCCAGGTATTGGTAAAACCACTGCTGTGATGAAATTTCTCAAACAGCAGACTCAAGGTTTCTTATTTTTGTATCTGAGTCCGCGAGTTGTCATTAATCGAGATGTCACCGACAAACTTGCTAAAGAAAACGATCGTCCCACTGGGATATTAACCATCACCAGCAATAAAAATTTGATTGTTGCAGCTCCTGAATGGTATGAAAAACAGGTTCAGGAAAACAATTTTCCATCTCGCTGTATCGACAGTGCCGTTGTTGTCGATGGTATTGAAAAACTCACACTTCCTGATAGCAATATCTTCTTTCTCACCCCAGAACAAGAACATGACATTGATTGCAATATAGTCGGCTCGACTCGGTTTAAACGCCGTCTCAACGAACGAGATTACAGCGTAGAATCGCTTTACAGTCCCGGTGTATTGGGTACTATAGCAAAGTCAGCCCGAAAATTACTCGAAGCCAATTCCAAGGTTAATCAGCTGGTGATGACTGCTGCTATCCAAGGTTATCGAACGCTCAACAATCAATCAACCACAGTTAATGCCTTCAATAATTTGTTTGCAAAAAAAGCTGATACTAAGGCAGGAAAAAAGGAACGTTCAGCATTTGCAGTGCGAATTCCCACTATAGTTGTCATGGTAGACGAACTGGCTGGTGATGGTGCAGGAGCGCCCTTTGTCCGTAAGTTAGCAGAATGGTTGGAACAGCAGTTTATTAAACCGTTTGATACAACTCCATCTCCGTTTAAAATTGTCCTGATTCTGGCTGATGCCTCACTCAGCAATGAAGTTGTGTTGGATAGCTTTTTGAACTCAGGCGATCGCGCTCCTGATAAAATTCTAATAAGTCAAAGTCGAGGTGAAGCAGCGTTTCGGGTAACAGGGACTTGTACAAAAATTGGCCCCAAAAAACACCCAACGCTACACGTCATGACAAATAGCTATCCCGCTAGTAAACTCAGTATTGACTACAGTATTAGGCTGTCACCCATTAAACCAGGTCAAAACAGTGACGGCACAGAGCAGACAATTAGACAAGCAATTCGAGAAAAATCAGAAGAGGAATCGCTAACAAATGCCTACTTAGAAATCAAGGCTGGGTTACAACAGGGAGCAGAACAGTTAATTTTCTTTGCTCAGGATAAAGCTTTTCTACGTCAGTTGCAGGAAAAATTAACCACTGGTAAAGAAGCTCTGGTAAACAGAGAACAGGTGGAGGTTTTGGATCAAAGTGTATCACCCGATCGGCGATTGAAATTAGTCAAGCCGCCACGACGAGATGAAGTTCGAGTTTTTCTCATGACTTCTTCAGGCGCAAGAGGTGTTTCTTTCCCGAAAACAGATTGGATTATAGCTGCAATTCCCCGATTTAATATTGAAGCTGCTTTAATGGAAGTCGCGCAATTAATTTACCGTGGTCGAGGAATGTATACAGATCCAGAAACCGGAATAGAAGTTTCTGGAGATAACAAAGATAGACGGTTAGTTATGCTAATCAATGATTTCATCATTGAAAGAGAAGATATTGACCCCAAAAGACTATGGTTGCGTCAGTCAAGCGATTTATTGACTTTGCTGGTAATGTTGCGCTCTACAATTCACACCCGCATCAAAGGTGACGCAGGACTTAATAAAAACCGAATTGCATTTGTCCCAGTTGGCTCTGTTGGGGATGAGGAATTGCTACGTTTAATGTCTGATGATGTCTTAGATTTCTTGCGTGAAGCCAAAATTTTTATCAGCGATAGTCATCCTCAAGAAGCAAAAGCAATTGTGAAAAAAGCGGAGCAGTTAACTGCAAACATCTTTAAACATTTTGACCTGAGAGGTCAATCATTAGAGAGAGATGCCAAGTCCTATGCAAATTATCAAACCCTACAAGCTTTGGTCAAAACAGTTTCTAGGATTTCGAGCCGATTATTGCCATCTTTAGATAATGACGAGCTAAAGATACCGGATAATCTAACTTGTATCGGCCCTTTCTGGATAGAAGATTGGAGCGATCGCAAAACTGAAGAAATATTTAGCTTTGAAGCATGGAAAGCTGATGTTAAACAAAATAGCAGTCATCTTTTAGGATCGCTAAAAGAAATTGCCGAAAGCAAGAAGTTCAAATTTCCCTCAAAACTCAAACGTCCTGCCAACGAACTGTATAAACTATTGAGTCGGGAACAAGAGGGATTTGTGATTGAATCTTCCACACGTCAAGCATTAAAAACTAAAAACATAGTTATTGGCTTACCTCTAGACTATCCCCATTTCTGGAATGAACAATCAGAAGATGATATGCGCCAACAGGTATTACAAGATCCGCAAGCTTGGAGAAGTGCGCTAGGACGTTCTCTAACTCCTCAAGGCTTAATCATACCTGTAGTACCTCACTATCGCACATTTCCTTGGATAGCTGTGGCAGGTAGACGGATTTTTACACAATTAGAAACAGTTTTTAGCGATCGCTACTTTATGGCATCCAGTGAATTAAATCTTCTCAATACCATCTTGCTTGAAGATGAAGCAGATAACAAATAGTTAATGTTAGCTTAGGAATTACTTAGCGCAAAGTCAAATTCTTCAACCAAACTACGGGTAAATTAACTTGACGGCGATCGCATTCTTTAGGCAAGCAGCAAATACCGTTAAATACTAAGTCTGCTTGAAGAGATAGGATCTATGTACAGTACAAAAGTAGAATTTTAGGAGTAAACCTCTGTCTTTACAAGCTCTTACCGTTCCCACCGCAACTTCTCAACCCCCAGCAGGCTTAATTGTCACTTTGCATGGTTGGGGTGCTAATGCTGAGGATGTAGCATCTTTGTTACCCTTGCTCAATTTACCCGATTACCAGTTTGTATTGCCCAATGCACCTTATCCTTATCCCTATTCCCCTATAGGGAGGGCATGGTATGACCTGCGGGTGGAAAATATGTATCAAGGGTTGGCAGAAAGTCGACAACTGCTAACAGATTTCTTGGAATCTTTAGAAAGTACCACTGGCATACCTTTGTCACGTACCATTTTGAGTGGATTTTCTCAAGGCGGAGCAATGACTTTAGATGTCGGCTCAAAATTGCCCTTAGCAGGTTTAGTTGTCATGAGCGGGTATTTACATCCTGACGCGCTAACGGCAGCTAAAAGTGGGATTCCGCCGACTTTAATCACTCACGGTAGATATGATGAAGTTGTGCCCCTGAAAGCTGCTTTGAAGGCACGAGAAACTCTCAAGTCTCTAGGAGTGGAAGTAGAATACCACGAATTTGATATGGGACATGAAATAGATCCAAAAACGTTAGAGGTGCTACGAAATTTCGTTGTAAATACAATTGCTTAGTCAGGATTACGAATTTTTTATAAATTCTGGTACAAATTCTGACAATTTTCACGAACTTAATGACTTCTAATGAGTAATATATATTGGGTGGCTGCGTTCAGCGCAACTTAACCCATGCTGAAGGCGAGTGCTGCATAAGGGAGGGGCAAGTATTATGACAACTCTAAGCATTTCCCAAAAAGAAATTGCTGCCATGAGTGCAGTAGAAGTAGAAGAACTAGCTACACGTCTGGAACTGGATAATTATAGTAATGCTTTTGAGGGTTTAAATGATTGGCATCTATTGCGAGCGATCGCATTTCAGCGTCCAGAGTTAGTTGAACCCTATATCTACCTCTTAGACTTGGAACCCTATGATGAAGCTTAGTTGAGAGTTAGGAGTTAGGAGTTAAGAGTTAGGATTTATAACTATTTAGTACTAATTTTTGAACGACTCACTCCTAACTTTTTACCATGACTAATCCAAAATTGAACAGGGTTCTCATTGGTGTAGGTGGCGGTATCGCCGCCTACAAAATCTGTGAATTGGTTTCGACGCTGTTTAAAACTGGGGTAGAAGTCCGAGTTATCCTCACCCGTTCGGCGCAAAAATTTATCACGCCTCTGACTTTATCAACTCTATCTCGTCATACCGCCTACACAGATGATGATTTTTGGCAACCAACTCACTCTCGTCCGTTACATATTGAGTTAGGTGAATGGGCAGATGTGATGGTAATTGCCCCCTTGACAGCTAATACATTAGCCAAGTTAGCCTACGGAATGGCTGATAATTTACTCACAAATACCGTGCTGGCTTCTACTTGTCCCGTGCTGTTAGCACCCGCAATGAATACTGATATGTGGGAACAGTTATCGGTGCAACGGAATTGGCAACAGTTATTGATAGATAGCCGATATCATGGGATGAATACAGCATCAGGATTATTAGCGTGCGATCGCATCGGTGCTGGTAGATTAGCAGAACCTCCAGAAATATTTGCTCACATCCAATCGCTGTTACACACTCAAGGTAAACGAGATTTAGTAGGTAAACGAGTGTTAATTAGCGCTGGGGGAACGCGAGAGTTTCTTGACCCAGTGCGGTTTATTGGCAATCCTTCCACAGGTAAAATGGGATTAGCTTTAGCGCAAGCTGCATTTCACCGAGGCGCAAACGTCACCCTAGTATATGGCCCAGCTAATTGGGATGTGCCATTAGGAGTACAAGGGATTCCCGTTATTAGTGCAGAGCAAATGCAGCACGTCATGGTGGAATGTTTACCCAACGCTGATATCATTGTGATGTCAGCAGCCGTGGCAGATGTGAAGCCAAAAGATTATAGTACAGAGAAATTGCCCAAGCGATCGCTCCCCCAAGCTTTACCTCTGGAACCAGTAGCGGATATAGTTGCCCAGTTAGCACAACATAAACAGCCGTATCAAATATTAATTGGTTTTGCTGCACAAACTGGTGATATTGTCAAACCTGCGTTAGAAAAATTACACAATAAAAAACTTGATGTTATTGTTGCCAATCCCATCGATCAACCTGATAGTGGTTTTGGGAGTGATAATAATCAAGCCATATTTTTAGATAGTCAAGGAAATCAGGTAGAAATTGCACCTTGTTCTAAATTAGAAATGGCACATCAATTATTTGATTTTCTTTCCAGAATCCGAGACAGATGAAACAACTAGCAATGGAATCACCATCCACCTGGCGTTTCATCCCAATGGTTCAGACATCGGGAGCAGTGCAAATGGCGATCGATGCTTGGTTGTTCAGTCAATGTGAAAAGGGACAGCATCCGCCTACTTTGCGTTTTTATACTTTGTGTCCCTATGCTCTCTCCTTGGGACATCTGCAAAAACAATGGCCTGCCGAGTGGCATAATCTGATTTACCAGGGACAGCCACTCGATTTAGTTCGTCGTCCAACGGGAGGTAGAGCTGTTCTCCACCAGGGGAACTTAACTTATGCCCTGATTACCTCAGCTATTACTGGAAAAAGTTGGGGTACTTATGAAAAAATCTGTAACTTTTTAATCCAAGGCTGGCAAACGTTGGGTATTGAGTTAAGTTATGGTTCTGCTGGACGAGGTTACATTCATAATCCCAGTTGCTTCAACACAGCAACAGCAGCTGACTTGGTTACAGCCGATGGAAGTAAGTTTATTGGTAGTGCCCAACGCAAGGGAAGAAATACCATTCTTCAACACGGCTCGATGATTTTGTCTACAGACAAAGGTTTATTTGAGGAAATCTTTGAACAATCGGCTCCGTGGAATACCTCATTTTGCAACACACAGGAAGAGGCTGATTGGATTGTCAAGATTGTGGATACATTGACAGAGACGGCAAAACAGTACTTTGGCATCGAACTAGTTACCCAACCATTCACCGATCTCGAATGGCAACATATCCTCAAATTGCGATCGCTTTATGAAGTGCCTTAGCCTAGCTCACCGTAGGTATCGCCTATTCCAAAACTTGAGGTTATGTAATAAATACGTGAACCTATCCCACTAATAATATTTTGTTAATCCAGATATGAATTGTAGCAAGGTCAATGAATGCGTCAAAGTAAACT
>NZ_JABXKO010000093.1:0-23952 GCF_017114965.1 Nostoc sp. JL31 | reverse complement strand
TTTTACCACCTTATTTTCTCAAATTCTTACCACATCTCATCTTGAGCCACCTTGTTACCCGTTAAGATTTTCTGGCTATCAAATCACAGTTGTTGGTAGCCGCAAGCGAGGACTTAGCCTAGATGTAAAAAAGGCTGTGTGTTCAACAGTAGCACTTGCTATTTCTAAAATACAGTTTGGGCTTGTTATCTTGAAGCTACTCGTAATTATACTGAGTTATTAAACTAGATTTCGCTACATGGTTGCCCCCATTCGCTTAGGCATAAATATCTGAAATCCTACTTGATGGCAAAGTTAGACGGGTCTTGATCTCGTCGATGCTTAGTGGGAATGGGGGCTGGCTGCCCATCACCTGCAAGGGCTGCGGTTTTCTCCAGGGATTCCCTCAATCGCTTGGCTGCGTAGATAGACATATCTCGTGGTACATTAATGCGATCGCGCAAATATCGGAGAGCGACATCAGATCCCGATGGAGGTACACAGTCTTCCCCTGTCATCATGTGTGTTAAAGCACAACGTAGCGCTCGATCGAACAATTTATCATCTAAGGGGTTGACTCGGATAATATTGATCCGGTGCTTGATAGTTCGTTTAAGAGCTTCCATGCGGGAGTTTTCTGGTTCTGGATAAGTAACATCTGGTAGCCCGAACCAGGGGCCGTTATCCACCCGCGCTTTATTGAGAAGCATCTGGGTTTCGCCGTTTTCCCAACAGCCCCCCATTTGAGGCGGCAAATCATGTGCGTGGGTGTGAAAGTCACTCTGGGTACCGCAGTAGGTCGGTCGGCTTTCCATTGCCGCAAACCATGCGCTCAAACGAGGGTTTTCCTCCCGCAGTGAGTAGCCCTTGTAGTAGTAAAGGCTCGCATTCATCCGTTCGAGATATGGCGTAAAAATGACATCGACGATGCCGAAGCTATCTAGAAAGTAAGGGCTTGGGGTGCTACCCAGAGCTTCCTCTACCCTAGCCACCACTCCGATAAATTGTTCTCGGTTGCGTTGTTCTTGTTGAAATGAATCGGTTCTAGAGCATAGCCAAGCGCACCAGGCTCTAAATAAAAGTCGTTCTAATTGACGTAAAGGAAGCACCGTGCGGTCTTCCATCCCTTGGTTCAATGGAGCAAAAACCTTTTCCAAAGCGATCAAAATGTCATCGCTTTCCTTAATAATCCGTCCATCTAGCTCGATCGCGGGGAGCATTCCTGATGGTACCTTACGTTTGTACCAACTTTCTTTCTCCCCATAGCAAAACATTGTCACTTTTTCGATGCGGTAGGGGATCTGTTTTTCCTCTAGCCATAACCAAACTTTTTGACAGTAAGGACACCAGGCGTGGTTATCGCGGTACAGCGTTACCCGCACATCAGATTCCGGCTGACCAAACAAGCGCAACCTGCCTCTAGCATTGGTGAGACCATTAACGGTATCTATTTGATAGTCCGTGAGGGTTTCTAGTTCTTCCCAGCTTAAGGGTGCGGTAGTCATAGGGGGAGTTGCGTAGGGCAATACTTAGGGCAATTCTATACTCTACAATATTTTCAATTACACCAAGGCTGAATTTAACCGATAGGTTCGCCCATCAATTCTTTCCATTTCTCTTTTAAGAAAAAGTTGAAGTGACGATACCACGCTCAAAGGTTTTGGCAATTTGGCATAACTTGTTTCTGAATTGCCGTTTAAATGAGATATCAAAAGAACAGACGCAAATCGCCAGTTGTTGACCCAACGCTGTAGACGAACTCAGCAGCCCTCCCACAGCGCTCGGTCATCGCTTCACCACAACTGGCTAGTAATGTACTAGAAAATACATAGTAAATGTGCAATGGCAATGCCTGCGGCCGTAAATTACGCTCTTTTCCTACTTAAATTTTGCTGAATTTTTGAGAGGAAAGTTCATCAGACACTTTTTTTAGTTCTGGTTCAACTACTGTCAAATGTTGCTCCAAAATTGCCAAATTCCGAATGTTGGACTTATAGAAAGCATCAAACAAATCACCCACTAAAGGCACAGTACCAACGACTGTTTCCAAACCTACATTAAAAATCATTTTGGCTAAGTCTTGACGCGGGATGCCAAACCGAGTAGCTAAAAATATAATGTAAGCTGAAAACGCTGTACTGATTAAATCACCAGCACCTGGAACTAGACCAATGATTGGGTCTATTCCAATGCGAAAACCTGTCAAAGGGATACGTATTGATGTATCCATCAGACGGCTGAGTTTGCGGATGCGATTTAGAGTAGCAAGGCGTTTGGCAGCGTCCATAATTGACCATATTTACACTACTTTTAAATTGCACCATTTTTAGTTCTTTGTCTTGTACCGTTAGAAATAACAAGTTATGAATAAAAATCCTGAATACTGCCTAAAAAAGCAGATAGATGGATGATATAGTTTGTTGCGATGCCTGCGGTGGTAAACTACGCTCTATTATTTCTTATGACCAAAATCTCCGTTGGCGTCAGCCTGCCGTTAGGCAAGCAAAGAGAGGCTTTGAAACCCCCATTTCCTTGTAGGGAAGGGGGCTAAGGGGGTTAGGTTTTCGAGGCTTAGAAGTTACCAAAAATACTTTTCAAACATCCTCTAAGGGCCAGCTACGGCTACACCTTTCACTCACCATAATTCACCCTTGAATCTCGGCTGTTGCTGTTCAAAGCACGAAGTTCCGAGTTAAAAGGGAGAGTAATTGCCTTTTACTCACGATCGTTTACCTTTGGATCTCGGACGTTGCTGTTCATAGCTTCAAGTTTTGTGTTTTTATCTCAAACTTCCATGTTCTGAGGTTGAAACTTCGAGTTCAGAACTCGGAACGTTGAGCAATTTACTCCAACATCCGAGTTCTGAGCTTCAACATTGCACCTTAGAAGTGCGATCGCCGAGCTATTTTCTTACAACGCTGCTGCTTGAGGCTTGGATTTCCGAGATTTACGGGCGAACCTTTGCCCCATTTCCTCAACTACTCCATCTAAACCAGCGCCTTGTCCACTAGCTTTGGCATAGTTATACACCTGCAACGCGGCTGCATAAGCTTCACTTCCCACTGCTATAGATGTATCATCCAGCAACTCTTGTAATTGTGACAAAGACAGCAATACCGGATACAAAGCTTCAAATAATTGTACGTCTTTCCGCATCTCATTGAGGTCAAACGATCGCGGTAAAAACTCTGGGTTCTGTGTCGCCACCTCCAATGCAATGCTTACAAAGGCGCGGCTTTTATCTCCCATCTTGGGTAAAGCTTTCCGCTCCTCGTTACTTAAATCAATCAAAAATGGTAATTTGTCTTTAATGGTGGCGATCGCTTGCAACACAGCATCTCTATCTGATTGCGCTAGTGTTGCACTAATTGGGGCTGTGGACATAGAAATTAGTCTCCAGTATGTTGCTTAACTTTAGAGTGCCCACATATACCAGTTTAATTTCAATAACACCAATAAAAATTCCAATTTCAAAAGGTGAGCTTTGTCAAAGTGCGGGTTACGCCTAAGCCTTTAGCTCACCATAATTTATACCAATTTGAAAAAGGAATGCGACAAATAGACCACTTGTAGAGACGCGATTCATCGCGTCTTTACCCAAAGGATGTGTTGCAATCATTAATTGAATTGGTATTATCCTTGGATCTCGGCTGTTGCAGTTGTAAACATAAAGTTCCGAGTTTTGAGCATTAACTTCCAAGTTTTGAAGGTGAAAATTGGAATTCTGAGCCTAAATGGAGAAGATAATAAATCTCGTTTTTGTGTTCTCCTTTCCTTACTTGCTGCCTTTATAGCCGTTTACAATTGAGTCGAGTGCAGACTTTCTTAGAGGCACAGCAATACTGTGTTTTTAACCGTTTACTTTACTCCAAACATATTTTTTGCAGGTTTCACAGGCGGCTTTTGCTTCCTCTGTTTGCGGATTGGTGAAGACGGGATGGTAACGTAACCTGTCACAACAGACTTGCAACCATGCACGCCAGTCACCGCGCCACAAACGCACAGTGCTATCTTCACCACCGCTAACAATCGTCTGCCCATCGGCGCTAATAGCGACAGAATAAACCCAACCCTCATGACCACGTAAAGGTTCAGCCAAGGGAAGACCTTGTAGGTTCCACAACCTTACTGTGCCGTCATCACCGCCACTAACAATCGTCTGCCCATCGGCGCTAATGGCGACTGAATAGACCCAACCTTTATGACCACGCAATGGTTCAGCTAAAGCAAGACCTTGGTAATTCCACAAACGCACAGTGCCATCAGTACCGCCACTAACAATCGTCTGCCCATCGGCGCTAATAGCAACAGAATTGACAAAACCCTGATGACCACGCAAAGGTTCAGCTAAGGGAAGACCTTGCAGATTCCACAAACGCACAGTGCCGTCATCACCGCCACTAACAATCGTCTGCCCATCGGCACTGATGGCGACAGAATTGACAAAACCCTGATGACCACGCAAAGGTTCAGCTAAGGGAAGACCTTGCAAATTCCACAAACGCACCGTGCCGTCACTACCACCACTGACAATCGTCTGCCCATCGGGGCTAATGGCGACAGAATAAACCCAACCCTCATGACCACGTAAAGGTTTAGCTAAGGCAAGACCTTGGTGGTTCCACAACCGCACTGTGCCGTCAGTACCGCCACTGGCAATCGTCTGACCATCAGCGCTAATGGTGACAGAATAGACCCAACCCTCATGACCAGGTAAAGGTTCAGCTAAGGCAAGACCTTGGTGGTTCCAAAACCGCACCGTGCCGTCAGTACTACCACTAAGAATTGTCTGGCCATTAGTGCTGATAGCAACAGACCTAACATTGCCTTCGTGACCACGCAAAGGTTCAGTTAAGGGAAGACCTTGGCGATTCCACAACCGCACAGTGCCATCAGTACCGCCACTGACAATCGTCTGCCCATCGGCACTGATAGCGACAGAATTGACATAACTCTCATGACCACGCAAAGGTTCAGCTAAGGAAAGACCTTGGCGATTCCACAACCGCACCGTACCATCAGCACCGCCACTGACAATCGTCTGCCCATCGGCGCTGATGGCGACAGAAGAGACATTACCCTCATGACCATACAAAGGTTCAGCCAAGAGAAGACCTTGGGAATTCCACAACCGCACCATACCGTCAGCACCGCCACTGACAATTGTCTGCCCATCGGCACTAATGGCGACAGAAGAGACATTACCCTGATGGCCACGCAAAGGTTTAGCTAAGGGAAAACCTTGGCGGTTCCACAACCGCACTGTACCGTCAGCACCGCCACTGACAATTGTCTGCCCATCGGCACTAATGGCGACAGAAGAGACATTACCCTGATGGCCACGCAAAGGTTTAGCTAAGGGAAAACCTTGGCGGTTCCACAACCGCACTGTACCGTCAGCACCGCCACTGACAATTGTCTGCCCATCGGCACTAATGGCGACAGAAAAGACATTACCCTGATGACCACGCAAAGGTTCAGCTAAGGGAAGACCTTGGAGATTCCACAACCGTACAGTGCCGTCAGTACTACTACTAACAATCGTCTGCCCATCGGCACTGATGGCGACAGAAGAGATATTACCTTGATGACCACGCAAAGGTTCAGCTAAGGGAAGACCTTGGTAATTCCACAACCGTACAGTGCCGTCAGTACCACTACTAACAATCGTCTGCCCATCAGCGCTAATAGCGACAGAAGAGACATTACCTTCATGACCACAGAGGGGAATCGAGACTCTTGCTTTATTCACCACCCGATTCAAACTGTTCTGAACTGATGCAAGAATCTGCTGGGGTAGTTTTTCTTGATTCTCTCCCACAGCTTGAATTGCCAAAACTAGACTATCTAGGGGTTGTAAGGGCAATAAATCGTCTACTCTAGCTGCTTTCTCTCGTAACTGGGATTCAGTAAGCGCCCTTTCCATCTCGGCAATCCGGTCTTTTTCATCGGCACCGCTGCGCTGGTAAAAATCCTCATCTTGTTGGGGTGATTGCAAATCAGGCTGCAATTGTTGCCAGCTATTCCTCACCTCAGCCAGCAATCCTTTTTGCATTAAATATTTGTCATCCGGTCTTTCGTTCAACCATTCCCGCCGGGTATTTTCTAATGTATCGCTCAACGGTCGCAAGTCTCGGTCTTGTTGTCGCCACTGGGCAAACTGCTGCCAACTTTCAATTAATGCTTCATGGGCTAAATCAATCCAGACTTCTCCTTTTTCATCTTTCCCAGTAACTAATAAGCGTCCCTTAACCAATCCCGCTTCACCATCTAGTAACTCATTAAGTTGTTGCTGTTGATTGGCATCATTACCTGCAATATTTAATAATGTGGCTTTTGGTTGGCGCTGTTGGGTATCCTTTTCTCCCTCTCCCGTTCGCACTAACCGCAGAAAAATCTGCTTAATCCATTCTTTTTCTTGCTGACTGCGTTCTTGAGTTGAGGATTCTTTCTCATAATCTTGGTAGTGATAAACATTTTCTGCATGGAGATTTAACACCGCAGTTAATCCTCCCAACTTCTCATACTCTTCTTGGGTGAGTTGATTTTTCTTTTGCTCGCGTTTATCCCAGAGTTTAGTTAAGGCAAACTCTAACAGTGACAAACTCCCTGGTTCTTGTTGAAAATTTTGGAGAATTTTTAATGCTCCTGCTTCTTCAAGACTATGAACCTGAAGCTTGGCAGGTTTGGCAATTGTCTCCTTTAAATCAACTCCTGTTAAAGACGGCATAAAAACTGCCTGCGTTTGAATCAGCTGAGTCAGAGAAGGATTATCTAAACAGGATTCCAGAAAATCGCCTCGCATAGTAATTACCACTGCTAACCGCGAATCATGAATCTCTACTACCCCAGTCAGTAGTTCAATAAATCTTTGCCGTTCTTCCTTATCTATACAAACTGTAAATACTTCCTCAAACTCATCTACCACCAGCAAAAATTTTTCTGTGTCAGCCACAGTTTCTGCATCATTAATAGGTTTCAGGTTGCCTAAACTGTTGTCATCCTGAGCAATTTCAACCACAAGGGCGTATTGTGTCATTTTGTTTTGTTAAAACTATTGAGAAAAATACCTCTGTGCTTTAAAATACCCAAATTGACTAGTGATTTACCCATTAGAGTTAAAAACTCTAGATTTAAAATTCAAGTAGCGGTTAAGCAATACGCGATAGAAGCACAATATTAAAGTCTTAGTGGCTGGGATAAGCTCTATACCTTGTAGTTCGGTAGTAATTACGGGAGCGATGTCTAAGGGCGAGCTAAGACCAATTAGAAAATTTCAGCTTAAGTTGACCCCAATCGGCATTACCGTGCTACTACCTTGAGAAAAATCTCACATCGCGCTAGTCTTCATTGACGTAACTGCACGCTGTAACATTAGGCGATGATAAATCAACTCTCTCCAGAAATTCCCTCTTGCACTTGGAGCCGTCCTATCGGCTTAGGCTGGGACAAACCTTATACCGTCCGCTACGCAAGTAATATCGATGATGGCCCTTGGCATGGTATGCCTTTAGGCGGCTTTGGTGCAGGTTGCATCGGTCGTTCTTCACGGGGAGACTTTAACCTGTGGCACATCGACGGCGGTGAGCATACCTTCAAAAACGTTCCTGCTTGTCAATTCAGTGTGTTTGAATCCAATAGCACATCTTCCCAAGCCTATGCTTTATCTACCCAAGCGCCCGATGATGGCACTCTCAAGGCCTGGCAGTGGTATCCGATAGTTCCCGGCACAGAGGGGACGGGCAATTATCACGCGCTATATCCACGTAGCTGGTTTGTGTATGAAAATGTATTCCAAGCACAATTGACTTGTGAGCAATTTTCCCCAGTCTGGGCGGGTAATTACCAAGAAACTAGCTACCCTGTGGCAATATTCCTCTGGAATGCTCATAACCCCACAGATGCACCGATTACTCTCAGCATTATGCTCACTTGGCAAAATATGGTGGGCTGGTTTACAAATGCTCTCAAATCTCCTGAAGTGCGGGTGCGCGATGATGGTAGTCCGGTTTACGAATACCAACCGCGCTGGGGCGAAAGTCAAGGAAACTATAACCAAATAGTTGAAAATACACAACAGTTTGGCTGTGTTTTAGGTCGGGTTGGTAGTGATGAACCTTTGCAAGAAGGCGATGGAACTTGGTGTATTGCGACGCTGAAACATCCCCAAGTGGAAGTATTCCACCACAGCCGCTGGAATTCTGAAGGAACGGGTGAGGAAATATGGCAAAGCTTTGCTAAAGATGGTTCTTTGCCCAATTATCTAGATACGACAGCAACAGATAATACACAGTTAGGGGCTGCGATGGCACTCCGTTTCACTCTCCAACCAGGCGAAACTCTCGAAATCCCCTTTGTCGTCGCTTGGGATTTGCCGATTACAGAATTTGCGGCTGGAGTTAACTATTACCGCAGATATACAGACTTTTTTAGTAAAAGCGGAAACAATGCCTGGGCGATCGCATCCACTGCATTACAAGAATACCAAACCTGGCGATCGCAAATTCAAAGTTGGCAAAAACCCATCCTCGACCGGGAAGATTTACCCAACTGGTTTAAAATGGCTCTATTTAATGAGCTTTATGACCTCACCAGCGGCGGTACTCTCTGGAGTGCAGCATCAGAACTTAATCCCATCGGTCAGTTTGCAGTGCTGGAGTGCTTAGATTACCGTTGGTATGAAAGTCTAGATGTGCGATTGTATGGCTCTTTTGCCCTGCTGATGCTGTTTCCAGAACTAGAAAAATCGGTAATTCGGGCATTTGCACGGGCGATTCCTCAAGGTGATGATACTCCCCGAATAATTGGCTATTACATGACAATCAAGGCAGAAAGCCCGATTGCAGTTCGCAAAGTTGTAGGTGCAACACCCCACGATTTAGGCGCACCGAACGAACACGTCTGGGAGAAAACCAACTACACCAGCTATCAAGACTGCAATTTGTGGAAAGATTTAGGTAGTGATTTTGTTTTGCAAGTATACCGTGATTTTTTACTCACGGGTGCTGACGATGTGGAATTCTTGGCAGATTGCTGGAATGCGATCGTTCAAACCCTCGACTACCTGAAAACTTTTGACCTCGACGGCGATGGGATTCCTGAAAATTCTGGTGCGCCTGACCAAACCTTTGATGATTGGCGGTTACAAGGTGTCAGCGCCTATTGTGGTGGATTGTGGTTGGCAGCGTTAGAAGCTGCGATCGCAATTAGCGATATTTTATTAACTCATAAACTTGGCGATCTTGGCGTCTTGGCGGTTCAAAAATCCACTTATGAAACTTGGTTACGACAATCTCTTCCTATTTACCAAGAAAAACTCTGGAATGGGGAATATTACCGACTGGATAGTAAAAGTGGTTCCGATGTAGTGATGGCAGATCAATTGTGCGGACAATTTTACGCCCGTCTGCTGGATTTACCAGATATTGTACCGAGCGATCGCGCCCTTTCTGCTCTGAAAACTGTTTATGATGCTTGCTTTTTGAAATTTTGTAATGGTGAGTTTGGTGCTGCTAATGGTGTTCGTCGTGATGGTTCACCAGAAAATCCCAAAGCTACTCATCCCTTAGAAGTTTGGACGGGGATAAACTTTGGGCTGGCGGCTTTTCTCGTGCAGATGGGAATGAAAGATGAAGCGTTGAAGTTGACGCAAGCTGTGGTGCAGCAAATTTATGAAAATGGTCTGCAATTTCGCACGCCAGAAGCTATCACTGCAACTGGTACTTTTCGCGCTAGCACTTACCTGCGGCCAATGGCGATTTGGGGAATTTACTTAGTTATTAATTGATTGACTATCAAAGCGGTTCTCGTTTTGATGCAACACACATAGATGTCATTGGTGTCAACTTAAGCTGAAATCTTCTGACTGTATAAGTTTTGCCCCCAGTCCTTCTCCCAAAATTAGCAAAAGGAAGAAAATTCTCCAGTTCCCCTTCTCCCAATATGGGAGAAGGGGTTAGGGGATGAGGACAAGCAATCCCCCTTACTCGTACCTAACTTCTACCTTAAGTTGACACCTATGACAGATGTGCGTCCCTAGCAAATTTAACCTGTCTTCATCTGAGAAAGCAGACTTTAGGTTTGCGATTTTATTTTCCGAGTGTTTCCGGAAGCGAAGGAAAATTTCAGTAATGGTAAGAGTTGAAGCATTGAGAATTTAAGACTACTGTTTCAAAAAATGCAAATATTACTAGTATTACTAGCTTTAGCTATAAATATTGCTAATAGTTCCCAGACTACGTTCACAATCAAAAGCTAGGTTATGACGTGCATATTCCTTTACTCAACATCAAAGTTAATCAGATTGTGGCGCTGTGTGTTTGGCAATGATTAGCCAAGATTGTGGCATACACCTAAACCCCTACAATTTGCGTAACTTAACGCCAGTAAATCTCACAGGTGCATTTCACCAACCTTTACTATAACCAGTCCAAACTTCAGGATGTGAAGCGCTATTCAGTGAGGTACTAGTCTTTGTAAGGCGGAATCATATTATAACCCTTAGATAGCTTATTGTCAAATAATTCATTGGGTAGTTGTCTGGAGAGATAAAGGCGATCGCATATTGATTTTTGATCCTTTACCACCATTTAGCCCAATTGCCACTACATTTGTATAAATCTGTTAAATATTCATATCATATATAATAAATTTCTGCTGAATAAACTTAACAATCTTCTGTATTAATTAACTTTATATCTATCTATTAAATTCTCTAATATTGTCCAAACTGAGCTTGCTAAATTTTTTGAGTAAATCTATCCATTTGCGGATATTTTTCTTGACTCTAGCTAAGGCTCGTCATAACTATCTATCCATATTATCTATGACCAGTAATTTTATTTTACAACTGGTCTATTTTATAATTCCTGGCTTCTCGTTATGAAATATTTGCGATCGGGTGACAGCGATTATATTTAGATACGCTAAAGCTGTAGTTTTTGCAAACAAATAAAAACAAGCCTAATAACTATCATTGTCTAATCCAACTTATTTAAAAAATAGGTTGAACCTATGGCTTTGAACGGTTCTATTCTCTATTGCCTAATATTTTTACAAGTTGTTTTACATTCTATTTAATGGTATTGTTTTCTAGTTACTCGACAATAATAAAGGTTTTAAAATGATATCGTGTGAGGGGTAAGACCCCCCAAGAATTAGCAAAAGAGGACAAAACTAAAAGCTGCACAATACACAAGTAAGTATCGGAATATATTCAGTAAATTTGACCTATAAATATACTAGATTAGTAGATGACAGTAACTACAAAAAATAGTATAAATACGAATGGTGTTGTTAACGCTCAAAGATAAATATATTTTCTCTCTTAGTCTAAAAAAAATATGCAAACTTCCCGGAAATTGCCTAATCCAACAGTAGTAAGAAATATAAGCGTGTGAACCAACAAACTTTATTTACTTAAGGATTTTTATCCCTTGTAAACATCAAACACCGCTCTGTTGCTGATAATTTGCCACAAGCAATTCAAGATTTGCAAAAAGGCTAGTACAGTCTGTACACCTCAATTGAAACATCAGCAATTGCAGAGAAGAAAATAGTTTACTTCACCCAAAATAACTAAACACTATGATGAATCAAGACATTGCTGGTATTAGTAGTAACTTAGATAAGACAGTGAAAGCTCAACAATTTGACAAAGTAGTTGAAGCAATTCTTGCTGGAAAGTATTCTTGGGCATGTGTTTTAATGTTGCGATTTGGTGGTTATAATCCTCTGCATTACATTCCATATCGCACATACAATCGATTGCTCAAAGAGAACTCTCAAGCCGATAGGACAAAACAACAGCAAAGTGAAAATCTAAAAATGCTGAAACACGCTCATAATTCCCAGTCTGATAATAATGTTTCATCAGCTGCTTAAGCAAAATTAAAGACGTAGCTTATCTAGAAGTCGTTAGAAAGCAAAAAGCAGAACTCCGTGCTGGTAGTTTAGACCAGAGATTGACACAGCAAATTAACGAACATCAATCAAGCAAATCGCCATTAAAACCAGAAAATGTTCAAGACATTTCCTTGAAATCCTGTGGATTCAATTAAAAAGTATTTGGAATCAATAGATTCTGCTCTAAAGCTGATTGATTATCTGAAAGCCTGTTATGCTAATTGGAAATTTATAGCATGACAGGTTTTCTATAGCAGTCATGAACTTGATAATTTTTTGTAAAAATCTGCCAAAATGGCAAATATATACTAATGATATTGGTAAACTAATAACAACTACAACCTAAACCAAAATAGAGGTGATTTGGAAGCAAGTTAATTTAAAAAATAAAATCAACGATTAGTTCTAACTATGAAATAAATCAAACTGATTACAAAAGTAGTCAGCATTTCATGGAGTAAATAACTCCTAAACCAAGACCAATAATCCAACTGTTACTACTGGTGGTTCTTTTTCTGAGGAAGTCTGAGCAAAGAGAATTTGGGGAGGTGGATTCCCCCAATCCAAATTTTACACAGCTTTCACTGACTGCAGACAGTGCGAGTAATGCTGATAAAACTTTCTATCCTGTGGTTGGTGTTGCTTTAGTTAATAAAGCAAACGCTTAACATCAACTCTAGGAACAGAAATAGAAAAGTTACGGTGAAATTGTTGTCCTTGGCTGGTAGAACTAGTAGATCATACGCTTCTCTTTCGACTATTGTAATCCTAGTCCTCCCAACCGGGATTATCTTTGGTTTCTAAACTTTCAATTTATATAGCAACTACTGGAAGTTCAAAACTTGAATAGCTTCCAGTTTTTTATCTATATATAAAAATAAATAAGGTAGGCAATTTGCCCACCTTATTTTTTGTGAATACTAGACATCTGGTGAAATTAATCTAGAATTCTTGTAGAGACGTAGCAGCGCTACCTCTCTACATTCTTTTTCGCTTTCATGTTTAATGATTGGTTAATTCAAAAACGAATTAAACCTTGGCTAATTCTGGAGTAGGACTCTTGCTGTTGCGAATTGCTGTAATAGCCTCAGCATAATCTTTTGTATTAAACACAGCTGAACCGGCGACGATCGCATTGGCTCCCGCTTCCAAAACTTGCCAGGTATTATTTGCTTTAAGTCCCCCATCCACTTCAATCCAGGGGTCAAGACCACGTTCATCACACATTTGGCGCAGCTTGCGGATTTTGGGTAATACACCAGGGATAAAGCTTTGACCACCAAAACCAGGGTTGACGCTCATAATTAGTACTAAATCGCACAAATCTAGAACATATTCAATTAGTTCTAGAGGAGTACCAGGATTAAGTACAACACCAGCTTTCTTACCAAGCTCTTTTATTTGTCCCAAGGTGCGGTGCAGGTGTGGGGAAGCGTTATGCTCGCAGTGTACGGAGATAATATCAGCGCCCGCCTTAGCGAATCCCTCTACGTACTTTTCTGGCTCCACAATCATCAAGTGGACATCCAGAGGCTTGGTTGTAATCGGACGAATCGCCTCCACAATCAGAGGGCCTATCGTAATATTAGGTACAAAACGACCGTCCATGACATCAACATGAATCCAATCCGCTCCAGCTGCGTCTACCGCACGAATTTCGTCACCCAAGCGACTAAAATCGGCTGATAGGATAGATGGAGAAATTACAATGGGCTTTTGAGATAGGTTTTGGGTCATGGCTAGTGGATTTTTAAGCGTCCTCGTCTGTACGCATTGTAACAAAACATTGAACAAGACTCATAATTTTGATCCCGGTTTTTTGGGGAGTGGCGAGTGAAGAAGGGAATAGGTTACAGGTAAAAGGGTACAGATTATTCCCTATCACCTGTTACCTGTAACCTTTCACCTAATCCAATGACTGATGACCAATGACCAATGACTAATAACTAATGACTAAAAAACTAACCTGGATATTTTGGGGATTAACTGCTTCTTGTCTGAGTGTGCCAGTAATTGCTTCAGCTTTAGAATCTGCACTAGGAACTAACGGCATTGATGCTCTGAAGCTACACAAACCTCCTTATAATTTAATCGGTCGCAAGATTGCTATTGGTCAAGTGGAAATTGGCCGGCCGGGAATGTTTGGATGGGATAAAGCGGTGTCTAAAAATCGTGCCATATCTTTAGCAGCGGTTTTCTTACGCAATGGCCCAGCTAAGTCTAATACTGGTGTTGACCCCCACGCCTACAATGTCGCTGGTGTAATGGTGAGTCAAGATAAAGCCTTGCCAGGGGTTGCGCCGGGAGCGCGATTGTATTCATCAGCGGTGGGTTCTACTAAAAATATGGGTCAGCCAGAAGAGTGTTTGTCGGCACAGCACATAGCACTGCAAAATGGTGGCGATGTCCGTGCCATTAACTTTAGCTTTGGGGAACCTCTGAGCCGCGATCCTCGACCGGAGGCTACTTTAGACGGCAATGCTTTACTAACTTTATGTGTTGACTGGTCTAGTCGCGCTCATGATGTTTTGTATGCGATTGCTGGCAACCAGGGTAAGGGTGGTATTCCTATTCCTACAGATAATTTTAACGGAATAAACGTGGCTTTTTCATCCCGCCGAGGGGAAGTCTTTAACAAAGTAGACGTGGCGAATCTGGCGGGTGTTAACCAAGGGGTGAGTGGAAGACTGGCTGGAAGGGAATTTGACCTTGATGGGCGTCGCGCTATCAGTTTAGTTGCTCCTGGCAATAATATTCCCTTGCTTAATCCAGATGGCAAATTGAACAAGGTTACAGGTACAAGTTTTGCAGCACCTCAAGTTACAGCTACTGTTGCTCTGTTGCAGGAACTTGCTGACCGACAGATGCGAACAAAACAACCCCACTGGAGCATTGATTCTCGGCGTCATCAAGTAATGAAAGCTGTATTGCTGAATTCAGCAGACAAAATTTTAGATAGCGGCGATGGCTTAAAGTTGGGAATGACTCGGACGCTAATTGATAAACAAAATCAAAACTGGCTAGATTCTGATGCTTATAAAGATCCAAAAATTCCTTTGGATGCGCAAATGGGAGCGGGTCATTTGAATGCATTTCGCGCTTATCAGCAATTTAATGCTGGTCAATGGCAAGCATCAGCAGCAGTGCCGGCTATTGGTTGGGATTATCGCACAGTTGATGTCGGAGCATTTGTTGACTATATATTAGCAAAACCGTTAAAGCAGGGAAGTTTTGTTGCTGTCACTCTAAGTTGGGATCGATTGGTAGAACTCAACGATAAAAATAAAAACCAGCAATATGACTTAGGTGAAAGTTTTCGCGATCGCGGCTTAAATAATCTCGATCTATACTTAGTAAAAGCTGATGCTCAAAGTTCAGATGCTGGTGCTGTTTGCTCCTCAATCAGCCAAATCGATAGTGTAGAACATATTTTCTGCCCTGTTCCTACTACTGGCAATTACAAAATCCGCGTTCAGTTTCGTCAAAAGCTCAATGAAGCGACTCAACCCTATAGTTTAGCTTGGTGGAGTGTTCCTGTTAATTGAAATAGATTAGCACAAATATCTGTGTAAAATTACAGTATTTTTCTCGTTCTCATGCTCCGTATGGGAACGAGATTTCATGCTTCTGAGAAAGGTTATTCGATCTATAAAAACCTAACAAAAGTGGTTATTTTATGATTACGTAGCTTACAATAAGTTTATACGTAAAGATAAAAATTCTTAGAAATCAAAATTTTTTATAAGTGGTCTGTATAGCCGTCTCAATAAGGAATTAGCAACTCCACAAGTTGTGTTTAATTACTCTGAGCTACTAATTTGCTGTTACGAAAACTGTAACAGTCCCATTTTTCTATTGGAGTAAATGCAATAGTTAGTCATTGACACAGTATCTGCGTCAACTCTGAGCACAAATCGGGAATCTTTGGCAAGTGAGGTAGCAGAATGAATCGCCATAAATTGAGTGATGCGAAAGAAAATTTCCTACAAAGACGTTACGGTGTGAGTCTAGGTAGACGTTATGCTCTGGCAGCTGCAAGTGTTGTTCTATTCAGTGTATTAGGGTGTTCTCAAGTCGATAGTAATAAAAGCGCCCTTGCCCAATCTAGTTTACCTCAGCCAGAAACCCCATTGCAAAAAAAAACAGCGAAAACTGATACAAAAATCGTTGAGTCTAGCAATAAGTTTGGCTTCAAACTATTCTCAGAAGTTCTGAAAAACGATTGGGGTGAGAAAAATATTTTTATCTCACCTTCGAGTGTTGCGATCGCTCTTGCTATGACTTACAACGGCGCTAGCGGTTCGACTCAACAAGCAATGGCAAAAACCCTAGAATTACAGGGGATGAATCTACCAGAAATCAACTCTTCTTACGCGGCGGTATTAAAACAGCTTTTAGACAATTCAGATGCAAAAGTGCAATTGAAAATCGCTAACTCACTTTGGGCAAATCAAGATGTTAGCTTTGCACCAGACTTTCTCAAGAGAACCCAGGAGTTCTATCAAGCCAAAGTCAGCAATTTAAACTTTAAAGATGCCGCCGCATCTAGTATTATCAATAACTGGGTCAAAGAAAATACTAACGGCAAAATCACTAAAATAGTTGAAAAAATTGAACCAAATCAGGTATTGTTTCTGATTAATGCCATATATTTTAAAGGTAATTGGACTAACGAGTTTGATAAGAAAGAAACTGCTCCATACCCTTTTTACATCACATCTGGTAGGCAGAAACAACACCCAATGATGTCACAGGAGGGTGATTATAGATACTATGAAAGTGAAAAGTTTCAGGCAGTTAGTTTACCTTATGGTAAAGATGGTAAGACAAGTTTTTATATCTTCCTACCCAAAAAGAATTCTAACCTCAAAGCGTTTTATCAAAACTTGAATGTTGAGAACTGGGAAAAATGGATGACTCAGTTCAACAATCAAAAAGGGTTTATTCGCCTACCCCGCTTCAAAACAGATTACGATATTACACTCAACGATGCTTTAAAAACTTTAGGTATGGGGGAGGCTTTCAGCAACAAAGCCAATTTTTCTGGCATGGGTAAAAATTTTGCCATTAGCCAAGTTAAGCATAAAACTTTTGTTGAAGTGAACGAAGAAGGGACTGAAGCGGCGGCGGCTACTTCAGTGGGAATAGTAGCAACATCTTCGAGACAAGAACCAGAACCATTCCGAATGATTGTCGATCGTCCCTTTTTCTGTGCTATTAGAGATAATCAGACGGGAAATATTTTGTTTATGGGTTCAATTATCGAACCACAATGAGGATGTAGGAGAGATTGAAGTGAAGACTTCATCTTTTTAAAAGAGAACTTCCAAAAAATAAAATCCTCAGTGAATATAAATAATTAATTTACATTCACTGTATGTGCGGATAATACTTTTTAGAAGTCATTATCCGTAAAGGGAACTATGGATGGTGAAAATCTTTTTAGTGATGGGGAAAATTCTAAACTCGCGGCATAATCATCTGTTTGTGATAGTTCCATTTCAATTGTTTGCTGCTCTTTTTCATCAAAAAGCAACTGAATTTGATAACTTGTCCAGAATTGTTCACCTAGTTCATCTTCTAAATCAAAAGGCTGTTCTTCATCACCCCATATATTCGACCAAAGGACTATTTGATTAGCCCGAAAATGGTTTTGACCTTTTGTATTTCCAACGACAAAATATACTTCGATATTTAAATCAAATCCCAAATCATCGACTTCTGCCTCTGCTATCTGACAGCTAACAACAATTAAACTATCTGGGTTAACATCTACTACCTGCTGTTGGCGTTGTAATAATTCTTGAAATACAAAATTAGGTAATAACTTTGAACTCTCCTCATTTAGGTTTTTTTGAGTTTCTAGAGAGTAACGAGTTTTTAATTCTTGCGTGATTAATTTTAAAATATCTTCACTGGCTAAATTGACAACTATCTGTTTATTTGCAGGATTAAGGAAACATCCTTGATTAAGATTAATGTGTTTTTTAATTGTCATAGGTTTCTAAAATCCTTTTAATGCGAATGGCTAATTCACAAATCAAGCTCAAACAAAGGTAGTGAATAAATATTAGTTTAGCTTCTGTTCTATATTTTTAGCAAGACGTACTTAACAGCAATTAGATTATTTAAACGATAATTATAAATGACTGTGATTGCAGAGCTAAAAAATATTCATCGGCTCAGGATAAAAATGCCACAGTGCTTGATTAAGTAACCATTAAAAAACAAGTGTATTGCTGCTTTCATCTATATCTTGGGCATCATCAACAGGTTTAGGCAAATTTTGGACTGTTGCAGTATCTTCAACGTAGTCATCTCTTTCTTCTAAAGAATCTTTCCTTGTATGAATCTAAAGTTAAACTAAAATTAATCATTAATACCAATCTCAAACTGGCGTTACCCATTTGGAAACACTAAATTTGAAAGCCTTCAAAATTTAACAGCATGGTCAGCAGCATGGTAAGTATTCTCGAATACCACGTAACTGAAGAAATCTACGATTTTTATTAACTGAACCGTATTGACTCATAATCAGTGTAGAACTGAACCGTATTTTCCAAACTTTGCTGTAATTTCAGCTTCAACCCCTTCCTTTCTAATTAGCAGATTAATATACATAATCTACGATGCAATACTAAAGTTAATTAACTTAATTTTTTTAGTTTCTTGTTCAAGAAGATAAAATCATTAAATTTTAAAAAAAGATTTTTGAAAATTATAAACTAAACCATGACTAAAGTCACAGTTAAAACATACACAAGATAAACAATAGTTGTTAAATTAGTAGTGTTTTGTAATAATTGTCCAGTTAAAAAGTTCGATTTCTATCGGGGCTTGTGACTGATTTTTCTTACTCTTTCAGCAACATCGTTTTCTTATGTGTAGATTAATTGGCTATCTTGGTAACGCCATCCTCTTAGATGAGTTGCTGTATAAACAAGAGCATTCGCTCTACAAACAAAGTTACAGTCCTTTGGAATTAAAATCAGGAGTAGTTTGTGGAGACGGAGTAGGTGTAGGCTGGTACGACGAAGTGGGTAAACCCTTTATTTACCGAAATACTATCCCACTGTGGAACGAACCGAATCTGGAAGAGTTGAGCAACTATGTACAATCCAGTTGTACTCTCGGCTATGTCCGATTAGCTGGGATAGGTGAATCCCTCGACATTAGCAATTGTCAGCCATTTCGTAGTGGGAAACTTTTGTTTGTGCATAATGGCGAGATATCAAACTTTCAACAAACTCTTTGTAGACCAATACGTGAGAGCCTCTCTGATTCCACATACGGCCTGATTAAAGGTACGACTGACTCTGAACACATCTTCGCCCTACTAGTGGAAATGTGGCAGTCGTCTCCAAACAGCACTCTGTTGTCAGCATTAAATGCCACACTTCAAAAATTGACTAAGTTGGCATCAGAACACGACACCAGCTTTAGTGCCAATGTAATTGTCAGTGATGGTCAAGCAGTTGTAGCAATTCGCTATGCTTATCGCACACAAGCCCCTACTCTTTATTGGTCTTGTGATATCAAGCAGCCAAACCAAGTTATTGTTGCTTCTGAGCCTTTATCCAATAACCAAAATTGGACTGCTTTTGATGAGCAAAGTGCGCTATTTGTTGAAGCCCAGTCATTACAGCCAACAATTAGCCGATTGGAGAGATTTGTTCCCATTGGGGTTTAGATAAGGATTGCGATTTTGTTTAAATTGAGCTTTTCCCTCTAAAGTTGGCGCAATGGTAGACAAGCATTGCTATTGCTTGTGCTAAAAGGCAACAGTTGGAAGCAAGTGAGAAAGACAACATAAATTATCCGTCTTACAACTCCTCTGGGAACTAGCTAGTGTCACCGATAGCGAACGCGAGTGCAGAAGCGTTAGCGAGTCATCGGTGACACAATCATCATTCATTTTATGGCTCCCTTGTACTCTGTCCATCACTGTACCCACGCAAGCCGGAGCGATCGCATACTTAGTTATAGTGCCGAGTACGAGTATAGAGGGAAACAGATGATTTCTTCAGACCTCAACGCAAGGAATGCCCTGTTGCCTGATTCAATCCAATTTCAGTTACCCTGAATGACCAAAATAGTTTTATGATTTTCTACGAAAGCATATTTGAAATTATTTAGGTTTACTACCAAAATATTCTCAAGCTCATCCTAAAACATGGTGAATAGTAAATCACCTTTAGCTAAATTCGTGCAATGCTGGTTTTGAATTTTCTTCCAGGGTCAAATAAAGTACAGGGAGATGCAAAAGTATGGCTGAACACTCATTTCATGACCAACTGAGTTTAGAGGAACAAACTGAAAAACTCGGTAAGCAAGCAGTAAGCTTGGGTTTGATTCCCAGCTTTGTAGTGCATTACTTTCCTGATACCTGGGTATTTTATATACCCAATCAAAGTCAATCGCAACCGCTGACACCAGAAGAGGCATACTTTCGTTTAAAGCAACTGGTTAAACAGTAGATATTTTGACGACAAATTTTTGAAGACAACGGCTAGACACTGCAATTGTTAAGTAACAGTAGTTATGGCGAAACCAGCAATTTTAACCGTCGATGACGATCCAGAAGTATTGCAAGCGGTGTCACGAGACTTGCGTCATCAGTATGGCGATCGCTTCCGCATTGTCCGGGCAGATTCAGGTATCACGGCTCTGGATGTAGTGCAGCAACTCAAATTGCGGAATGAAGCAGTTGCTCTATTTTTGGTGGATCAACGTATGCCTCAAATGGGAGGCGTGGAGTTCCTGGAACGAGCAAAAGGCATCTTTCCCGATGCGAAACGTGCCTTACTGACGGCCTATGCAGATACGGATGCTGCCATTAAATCGATTAATAGTGCCAGACTTGATTATTACTTACTCAAGCCCTGGAATCCACCAGAAGAGAGACTATATCCGATTTTAGATGATTTGCTAGATGACTGGCTAGCTGGATTCCGCCCGCCCTTTGAAGGCATTCGAGTCATTGGTAATCGCTGGTCGCCTTTTTCACATCAGGTGAAAGACTTCCTAGCACGGAACCAGGTTCCATTTAAGTGGTTAGATATTGAACTGGAGCCGGATGCAGAAAAATTGGTGGAATACGCCCAAGCTGATTGTAGACAACAATTACCCTTGGTGCTGTTTCCCGATGGTTCCCGGTTAATTCAACCATCTAATTTAGAAATTGCCGCCAAAATTGGACTGCAAACTCAGGCAGAGCGCCCCTTCTATGACTTAGCGATCGTGGGTGCTGGACCTGCCGGACTTGCAGCCGCCGTCTATGGTGCTTCTGAGGGATTGAGTACTGTCTTAATTGAGCGTGAAGCGCCAGGAGGACAAGCTGGTACGAGTTCGCGGATTGAGAACTATTTGGGGTTTCCTATTGGCTTGAGTGGCAGTGATTTAGCAAGGCGGGGAGTCACTCAAGCACGGCGATTTGGGGTAGAGATTCTCACTCCTCAAGTAGTAACTGGGGTTCGACTAGAAGATCCTTATCGGGTTCTGGAATTGGCGGATGGTAGCGAGATTAGTTGCCATGCACTTTTAGTTGCAACTGGCGTTTCCTACCGTTGGCTAAAGGTTCCAGGAGCCGAGAAGCTCACAGGAGCAGGAATTTACTATGGTGCTGCGATGACTGAGGCGATCGCCTGCGCCAACGAAGAGGTTTACTTGGTAGGCGGGGCAAACTCTGCTGGACAGGCAGCAATGCACTTTTCTAAATATGCCAGCAAAGTGATTATGTTGGTACGCGGAGAGTCACTAGCATCAAGTATGTCCCAATATTTGATTGACCAAATTGCCGCGACTGAAAATATCAAAGTTTGCACAGGTTGCAGCGTTGTGGAAGTGAAGGGAGAGGAACATTTAGAAGCAATTGTCATTGCCCATGCCAACACTGGACAAACCGAAACTGTGTCGGCGCGATCGCTGTTTATTTTCATCGGTGCTAGCCCCAAAACTGATTGGCTCGATGGCGTTATTCAACGCGATGCTCAGGGGTTTATCATTACAGGGCCAGACTTGCTGCATAATGGCAAATCTCCTCGTGGTTGGTCTTTAGAACGCTCTCCTTTCTTATTAGAAACCAACATTCCCGGAATCTTCGCAGCCGGAGATGTCCGCTACGGCTCAATTAAACGGGTGGCATCTGGTGTCGGAGAAGGTTCGATCGCCATTCAATTCGTTCACCGCTACCTAAGCAATGTTTAGCTAAAACAGCCAATACTAAGCTGTATAAAATCTGCAAACCCTCTCCCCTGCCTCCCTACTCCCCTGCCCCCTTCACTGACTTGCGTTGATCCCAATTACCCCGATGATGATTAAGGAGATCGACACAAGTTTGATTAATGTGGCAGATTCCCGAAACCAAATAATACCAATAAGAGCTACTAGAATAGTTCCCAACCCAGCCCAGACAGAATAGGCGACACTTACTTCAAGTCTCTTGAGAGCAAAGGTTAAAAAAGTAAAACAAAGTCCATAGAAGACAAATATTAATACTGAAGGAACTATTTTAGTAAATCCCTCTGATAATTTCATGCAAGTTGTGCCTGAAACTTCAAAAAGGATGGCAATTATAAGGTAAATCCAACTTGTTAACATATTTTTTGTAAGTGGTTTGTTAAGAGCAACTCGCCCTAAAAATAGAATAAACAGTCCTGAAGTGACTCATTAAAAATTTTTACCAGTGTAATATCAATTCTCCATGAAGATGTTTTGGAGGGAAGGCGTAGCCGGGAGATAAATATATGCAGCTTCACAAAGAAATGGTATAGGTATTCCAATATTTAAAACTAAACGCGCAGTAGTATAATTGAGGCTATTCCAGGGCTTTATGGCGATGAAATTGCTCAAGTATTAGGGCAACATCTGCTGTAGTGTGATTGTGTTTTTGTCCTACTAATGGTACAGAAAGATGACGGCTCAATTTGAATACAGCACTCTTGCCGATCCACAGGATATTCAGCAGCTGATATATATCCTTGAGCAGTGTTTCATCAGCGGAGTTGGTGGCGAGGAAGCTTATATCAATCTCATTGGCGTAGAAAATTTCCGTATTATTCGGGGATTTGGGCAATTAGTTGGTGGATTGGCAACTCTGGATATGGGTCAGTGGTGGGGTGGTGTGCGTGTACCAATGACAGGAATTGCCGCTGTGGGTATTGCTCCAGAATACCGTGGTTCGGGAGCAGCGATCACTCTCATGCAGCAGACGCTCAAAGAACTTTATGCTAGAAGTATACCGCTCTCTGCTCTTTATCCAGCTGTGCAAACTCTGTATCGAAAAGTCGGCTATGAGCAAGGGGGTAGCTGGTGTAATTGGGAAGTTGCTACTAGGAATATCCAAGTGCGAGAGCAATCCCTACCTTTGCAACCCATAGTGAATATCAATCATCAAGTCTTTCATCAACTATATCAGCAGCAGGCGAGACAAACGCATGGATATTTAGACCGACATCCCGCAATCTGGGAACGCTTAATTCAACCAGATGAGAAGGAAACATTTTACGCATATTTTATCGGTACAAAAGAGAAACCCGAAGGCTACATCCTCTTCAGTCAACATTCAAAAGAGGATGGCGCAATCCTGCGAATCAAAGATTGGGTAATTCTCACAGTTGAGGCTGCACAAACATTTTGGTCTTTTCTTGCCAGTCATCGCTCCCAAATTGAACACGTGCGATGGAGGAGTTCTGTAACCGATTCTTTGACATTGCTGTTACCAGAGCAAACTGCCCAGCTTAAGCATACGATGCGTTGGATGTTCCGGGTAGTAGATGTAGTCAAGGCGCTGGAGATGCGGGGTTATCCATCGGGAATTGAAACTGAATTGCACTTAGATATTCAAGATAATTTGCTAGATGCAAACAACGGTAAATTCATTCTTTCTGTTGCCAATGGACGCGGCGAAGTTACAAAAGGTGGAAAAGGTGAGTTGCAGTTAGATATCCGAGAATTAGCACCACTATATACGAGTTTGTTCGCTCCCTACCATGAACCTATCCCACTAATAATATTTTGTTAATCCAGATATGAATTGTAGCAAGGTCAATGAATGCGTCAAAGTAAACT